>DASUNJ010000378.1:0-18690 GCA_036277235.1 Thermoanaerobaculia bacterium
CGGCACCATGTAGTCCGGCAGCCGCGCCTCCAGCCAGGCGCACAGCTCGCGCCGCTCGGGTGCCTCGGGGGTGTGCCGGAGCACGACGTAGGCCACCAGGCGCTTGTGCCCGCGGGCCTCCCCCATGGCCGTCACGACCGCCTCGCGCACCGCCGGATGACGGACGAGCGCGGCCTCGATCTCGCCCGGCTCCACGCGGTAGCCCTGGATCTTGACTTGAAGGTCCTCGCGCCCGAGGAGCTCGACGTTGCCGTCCGGCAGCCAGCGCCCGAGGTCGCCCGTGCGGTAGAGCCGCTCGCCGGTCCGGGGGTGGACGACGAAGCTCGCCCGCGTCCTGGCCTCGTCCTTCCAGTACCTCAGGGCCAATCCAATACCGCCGAGGTAGATCTGTCCGGCCACCCAGTCCGGCGAGGGGTCCAGGCGCGTGTCGAGCACGTGCAGGGTCTGGTTCGCCATGGGCCGGCCGTACGGGATGCTCTTCCACGCCGGGTCCACCTCGCCGATGGGGAAGAGGACCGACCAGATGGACGCCTCGGTGGCGCCGCCGAGGGAGATCAGCTCCGCCCGCGAGCCCTCCGGCGAGAGCCTGCGGAGGCGGTCCGGGAGCGACACCGGGATCCAGTCGCCGGAGAGCATCACCAGCCGCAGGGAGGCGGGCATCGGTCGGCCGTGGCTCTCCAGGTAGTCGGCGTAGAGCTCCATCAGGGCCGGCACCGAGCTCCAGACGGTCACTCCTTCGCGCTCGATCCGCTCGTGCCAGTGGGCGGGATCGCGGCTCGCCTCGGGGTCCGGCATCACCACCCGGCCGCCGGCGCCGAGGATGCCGAAGAGGTCCCAGACGGAGAGGTCGAAGCTGAGCGACGAGAGCGCGAGCACGCGGTCGGCCGCGGAGATGCGGAAGCGGCGGTTGACGTCGGCGACGGTGTTGGCGGCGCCTCGGTGGTCGATGACGACGCCCTTGGGGAGGCCGGTGGAGCCGGAGGTGAAGAGGACGTAGGCGAGGTCGGAAGAAGCCTCCTCCTGCTCTTCCCCCCCGCTGTAGAGACGCCCCGTGGGGCGTCTCGGCAGCGGCGACACCCTTCCGGAGACCACGGCTGGCCAGCGGTCGCTCGGAGGAGACGCCCCACGGGGCGTCTCTACAGTGGGAGGATAGGGCCTCCCCACGCTCAGGACACGGACGCCTTGCGGCCAGCCGAGGCTCTCGGCGAAGCGGGGCTGGGTGAGGGCCGTTTCGACGTCTCCCTGCTCCAGGAGGTGCCGGCGACGCTCCAGGGGCAGCCCGGGATCGATCGGCAGGTAGGCGGCTCCGGCGCGGAGGATCGCCAGGGTCGCGACCGCCTGCTCCCAGCCTTTCTCCATGACCACGGCGATCAGCCGGCCGGGCCGCAGATCCCGGGCCAGGAGATCGGCCTCCCGCGACAGCTCGCCGTAGGTGAGCCTGCGATCCACGGCCACCACCGCGACCTCGTTCCGATCCGCCACGCCCGCGATCGGCTCGTGGAGGAGCCAGCCGGGCTCGGGCGCCGCGGTGGCATTGATCTTCCGCCTGCGGGCGAGCTGCACGGGAGGCACGGGCGCGCGCCCCTCCCTCCGCCAGGCCGATTGATCCCCATCCAGTCCTGTGGCGAGATGGTCCAGCAGGCTCCGGTAGGCATCGAACATGGCGGCGACGAAGCCGGGCGGAAAGGCGTCGTCCACCGAGTTCCAGGTGTAACAGACCTTCCCCTCCGCCTCCGTCACCAGCACCTCCAAGGCGACCTGGGGGGTCTGGACGGTGCTGTAGACAAGCTGCAGACCTTCCGGAAGCGCGTCCGCCTGCCGGGTCAGGGGGAGCACGCTGGAGAAGACCACCGGCATCGCCGCCCTCGTGGAGCTGCCCGGCGTGCGCGCTCGCAGGCGCGCTTGCAGGCGAGTGCCCTCGCGCAGCACTTCCACCCCGCTCACGAGACCGTGCCGGAGGTCCCCCCAGAGCCGCTCCTGGAGCCGCGCCGCCCGGCGCTCGAACGTGGTCTCCCGGCCGTCCACCTCCAGCAGCACGGTCGAGGCGAAGTTCCCCACCAGCTGGTCCATCTGCGGGTGGAGCGGCAGGCGGCGCGAGTAGAGGACGTTGATCGAGAACCGGTCGCCGCCGCTCCACGCCGCGAGCACCTCCGAGAAGGCGGCGCAGAGGAGGACGGAGGGGGTGATTCCGGCCCGCGCCGCCCGCCCGTCCAGCCGCGCCCGTGCCTGCACCCCGATCTCGCCGTGCCGCCTCACGAAGGCGGGGCGGCCCGCCCTCGGCGCCAGCGGCAGGTCCGGAGACGGCGGCAGGTCGGCCAGGCGCTCCCGCCAGTACTCCCAGGCCCTGCGGCCGGCCTCCCCGGCGCGCAGGGCGTCCACCGCCAGGGCGTAGTCGCGGACCGAGACCTCCAGCGGCGGCAGGAGCGCCTCCGGGAGGCGGTACAGGAGCATCAGCTCCCGGAGCAGCACCTCGCTGCTCTGCACGTCTCCGATCAGCAGGTCGCGCGCCACATGCAGCCGCCTGCCTCCCGTGACCCGAAGCTCGAAGAGCGGCCAGCGTCCGGGATCGAACAAGCGGCGGGACATCTCCTCCCTTGGATCGCCCTCCTCGATCCGGATCTCGTAGGCGGGCACCTCGCGGAGGATCTGCCAGCGCCCGCCCGGCAGGACCACGGCGCGCAGCATGTCGTGCCGCTCCACGAGCCGCCTCCACGCCGCCTCCAGCCGCGGGACGTCCAGCTCCGGCCAGTCGGCCTCCAGGTAGCTCGTCGGACCGACGCCGCCCAGCTCGAACAGCTCGGCGCGCCCCACCAGGTAGGCCTGTTGGATGTCCGAGAGCGGGAACGGCTCGCAGCGGCCGTCCAGGTCGGGCACGAGCGCCGACTGCCATTGCGCCTGCGGCTTTCGCTGGGAGTCGACCAGCGCGGCCAGGCCGGCGATCGTGGGGTGGTGCAGCAGGTCGCGCGGCGTGACCTCGATCCCGGCTGCCGCCGCCCGGTGGCTGATCTGGATGCTCTGGATCGAGTGGCCGCCCAGCTCGAAGAAGTTGTCCTCGACGCTCACGCCTTCCCGGCCCAGAACCGACGCCCAGATCTCCGCCAGCCGCCGCTCGGTCGGAGTCCGCGGCGCCACGACCGGTCGTGCGGAGGGAATCTCCTCAAACGTCCCCTGCAGGGCTCCGCGGTCGATCTTGCCGCTCGGCAGGCGCGGCAGCCGGTCGAGGACGACAAAGGAGGTGGGCACCATGAGCTCCGGCAGCGTCTCGGTCAGGGCGGCCCGAACACCCTCGAGGTCGCCGACCACATAGGCGACGAGGCGGTCCCCGTCCAGGACGACGGCGGATTCCCGCACCCCGGGCTGAAGGTCCAGCCGCGCCTCGATCTCGCCCAGCTCGATCCGCACCCCGCGGAGCTTGACCTGGTGATCGATCCGCCCCAGGAACTCGATCCCGTCGCGGGTCCAGCGCCCGAGATCGCCGGTGCGGTAGAGGCGCGCGCCCGGCGCTCCAAATGGATCGGGGGCGAAGCGCTCCGCGGTCAGCTCCGGCCTGCCAATGTATCCGCGAGTGACTCCGGAGCCGCCGATATGAATCTCGCCGGCTTTTCCAGGGAGGACAGGTTCCATCTCAGGGTCGAGCAGGTGGAGCCGGGCGCCCTCGATCGGGAAGCCCAGCACCACGGGGCCGCCGGGCGTCAGGCGGGCCGCCGCGGCATTGGCCGTGGCCTCCGTGGGACCGTAGAGGTTCCAGATCTCGGCCCCGGGCAGCGCCGCGGCCGTGCGCGCGAGCAGCTCCGGGGCCAGCCGCTCGCCGCCGAGAAAGACGCGGGCCACGCCCGGCAGCGCATCGATCCCGTCCAGGAGCGCCCGCCAGAGCGAGGGGGTGGTGTTGACGCCCACCCGGTCGCGGCAGACCAGCTCCCCGAGCAGGTTGGACGGCTCGGCTCCCCAGACCGTCTCGCCGCGCAGGAGCGGCGCGAGGGCCTGCTTCAGGCAGGCGTCGAAGGTCAGCGGGGTGATCCAGGGGCAGCTCCGCACCCGGTCTCCGAAGAGCACGCGGTTGACAAAGGAAAGATACCGGGCGAGCTGGCGGTGCTCGACGGCCACCCCCTTCGGCACCCCAGTCGAGCCCGAGGTGTAGAGGACGTAGGCCAGGTTCTCCGGCCGGGCGCAGCTCTCGATCGGCCCCGGATCCGGACCCGGTTCCAGGAGGAAGGAATCGGCAATGAGCAGCAGCGCACCCGAGTCGGCCAGGAAGAAACCACGCCGAGCCGCGGGGACGCCCGGATCCACCGGCACGTAGGCTCCCCCGGCCATCCAGATGCCCAGGATGCCCACCAGCGCGGAGGGACCGGGCTCGGCGCTGAGGCCGACCCGGACGTCGGGACCGACCCCGAGATTCCGCAGACGATGAGCCAGGCACCGCGCACGGAGGGAGAGATCGGCGTAGGAGAGGACACCCCCGCCAATACCGCTGAAGCGGATCGCCTCGGCATCAGGAGTGCGCTGCGCCTGGGCTTCGATCAGCTCGTGAACGCACAGATGCGGAGCCCGGTCCATCTCGGCCAGCTCGTCGATCCGGGCGTCCGGCAGCTCGCACGCGGCGCGCAGGAGGTCCACCCAGCGGTGCAGCAGGTGCTCGGCCGTGGCCTCGTCGAAGAGGCCGGCGTCGCAGGTGAGATGGAGCTCGAGCCCTCCAGGCCGGTGTACCGCGGTGAGGCTCAGGTCGTAGCGCGCCGCCACCTCGGCCGGCGGCAGCAGCTCGGCCTTGACCCGCGGCAGGTCCAGGTCCCAGGCCGGGCTCTCCTGCTCGGCGAGCACGACCTGGAGCAGCGGCGCCCGGCCGGGGTCGCGCTCCGGCCGCAGGTCCCGCACCAGCTCGTCGAACGGCATCTCCTGGTGCGCCCAGGCCGCGAGCGTGGTCTCCCGCACCCGCGCGAGCAGCTGCCGGAACGTCGGCCGGTCCCCCAGCCGCGCCCGCAGGGCCAGCATGTTGACGAAGAACCCGATCATCCCCTCGGTCTCGCCCCGGCTCCGGCCCGCGACCGGCGTGCCGATCAGGAAGTCGTCCTGGCGCGAGAGCGCTCCGATCAGGACCTGGAAGGCGGCCAGCAACGTCATGTAGAGGGTGCATCCCTCCGGCCTCCCCAGCGCCTCCAGGGCATGGGTCAGCTTGCCGTCGAGAGAGATCGACTGCACGGCACCGCGGTGTCCCTGGACGGGAGAGCGGGGCCGGTCCGTGGGCAGCTCCAGCACGGTCGGCACTCCCTCCAGGAGGCGCCGCCAGGCCGAACGCAGCGACTCCAGCACCTCCCCCTCGAGCCAGCGCCGCTGCCACACGGCCCAATCGGCGTATTGGAGGGGAAGGTCGGGCAGCGGCGAGGGCTCGCGGCGCGCGAAGGCGCGGTAGAGCACCCCGAGCTCCCGCACCAGCACCTCCAGCGACCAGCCGTCCGCCGCGATGTGGTGCAGCGTGACCAGCAGCTCGTGCTCGGTATCGGGTTCGGAGACGCCGGAGGCGGTGCGCAGCAGCAGCATGCGGAGCGGCGGCTCCCGCTGCAGGTCGAAGGGGCGCATCCCCTGCTCTTGCGCGAGCCGGCGCGCCACGTCCCGGGCGGCCTCTTCCCCCAAGCCGGCGCCCAGCCCGGCGAGGTCCACCAGCGGCAGGGGCGTGGCACCGGGGGGGCGGGGGGGTGCGATCCGTTGCACCGGCCGGCCGGCCATCTCCGGGAAGGTGGTGCGCAGCACCTCGTGGCGGCGGACCACCTCCTCGAGGCTCCGCGCCAGGGCCGGGACGTCGAGCGCGCCGCGAAAGCGCGCCGCGAGCGGCATGTTGAACACCGCGCTCCCCGGGTCCATGCGCTCGAACAGCCAGAGCCGCTCCTGGGCGAAGGAGAGTGGTATTTGCGTACCAGCGTCCCCCCGCCGCTCCTCGCGGGAGAGCGGCACCACGGGGGGCGCCGGCCGCACCTCCCCCCGGCGCAGCGCCTTGACCCGCAGCGCGAGGGACCTCACGGTCGGCGACTGGAAGAGGTCGGCCAGTGGCAGCTCGACCTCGAACACCTCGCGCACCCGCGAGACCAGCCGCGCCGCCAGGAGCGAGTGGCCGCCGAGGTCGAAGAACCCGTCCTCCGCGCCCACGCGGCCTCCCCCCAGCACCTCTTCCCAGAGCCGGGCGAGCAGCTCCTCGACCGGCCCGCGCGGTTGCGTGCGCCCCGGCACCGGCTCTGTGGCCGCGGGGAGCGCCGCGCGGTCCACCTTGCCGTTGGCGGTCAGGGGGAACGCGGACAGGATCACGAAGGTCGAGGGGATCAGCGGCGCCGGCAACGCCGGCTCCAGGAAGAGGCGCAGCTCGCCCGCCGCCGGACCGGGCTCCCCCGCCCGCGGCACCAGGTAGGCCACCAGCCGGCGGTCGTCGGGCCGCGCTTCCCTGGCGACGACCACGGCGCCGGCCACGGCCGGATGCCGCATCAGCGCCGCCTCCACCTCTCCCGGCTCGATGCGGAAGCCGCGGATCTTGACCTGGCGGTCCAGCCGCCCGAGGAATTCGATCCGGCCGTCCGCCAGATGGCGTACCCGGTCTCCCGTGCGATAGAGCCGGGCTCCCGGCTCCCTGGAGAACGGATCGGGCACGAAGCTCTCCGCGGTCAGGCCGGGCCGCCCGAGGTACCCGCGGGCCAGCCCCTCGCCGCCCGCGAGCAGCTCGCCGGCCACACCGACCGGGACGGGCTCTTCCCCCGCGCCCAGCACGTGGACCCGGGCGTTGGCGATCGGCCGGCCGATCGGCACGGTCGCCTCCCCCGTCTCCCGTGTATTCCGCAGGGGCTCGCAACAGGTGAAGGTCGTGCCCTCGGTCGGACCGTAGCCATTCACGAGCGCGGTACCGAGCGCGATCCCCTCCGCCAGCGCGCGGCGGACGTGCTGCGGCGAGAGCACGTCGCCGCCCGCGAGCAGGTGCCGCAGCTTGCGGAGCGCCGCGGGCTGGGTGTCCAGCATCTGGTGGAAGAGGCCGGCCGTGAGCCAGAGCGACGTGACCCCCTGCTCCTCCACCGTCCGCGCGATCTCTTCCAGGGAGGGGACCCGCGACGGGAACACCAGCAGCCGGCCGCCGTTGAGGAGCGGTGCCCACAGCTCCAGCGTCGAGGCGTCAAAGGAGAGCGGCGCGAGGAGGAGCCAGGACTCGTCCGGCCCCAACTCGGCGAAGTCGTTGCCGCGCACGAGCCGGACCACGTTGCGGTGGGTGACCGCCACCCCCTTGGGCCGGCCCGTCGAGCCGGAGGTATAGAGGACGTAGGCCAGCCCGTCGCGATCCGTGTCCTCCGCGAGCCGCTCGCCGCTGCGGCCGGCGATGGCCGCGGCGTCCTTCCCGAGATCGACGGCCGGGATGCCCGTCGGAATGGGCGGAACCGGCGTCCCCGGCGCGGTCACCAGGACCCGGGAGCCGGAGTCGGCCATGATCCAGGCGAGCCTCTCCGCGGGGAACGAGGGGCTGAGGGGAACGTAGGCGCCGCCGGCCTTGAGGATGGCGAGGACCGTCTCCACCGCCTCGATCGACCGCTCCAGGCAAAAGGCGACCGGCACCTCGGGCCCCACTCCGAGCTCCCGCAGGTGCCAGGCGAGCCGGTTCGCACGACGGTCGAGCTCGGCATAGCTGAGGCTCCGCCGCCCGTCCTCAACCGCCACCGCGTCGGGCCGGAGGTCGGCCTGATCCTCGAAGAGCCGGTGGATGGGGACCCGCGGCACGGCCGCAGCGCGGTCGTTCCACTCCACGACGAGCTGGTGCCTCTCCCCCGCGCTCAGCAGGGGGAGGTCCATTGCCGGAGCGTCCGGATCGTCCAGCGCGGCGGCGAGTAAGTTCCGGAAGTGCGCGGCCAGCCGGGCGGCGGTCGCCGGTCCGAAGAGGCCCTGCCCGATCCAGCCGCTGACTCCGCCCGGCTCCTGCTGCAGGTCGAGGGTCAGGTCGAACATGGCCGTGCCGGCGTCCACTCGCCGCAGCTCCGGTTTCAGGCCGGGGAGGTCCAGGGCGGGCATGGGCACGTTCTGGAAGGCGAACACCGCCTGGAAGAGCGGGTTGCGCCCCGCGGCGCGCTCCGGACGCAGCTCCTCGACGATGCGCTCGAACGGCAGGTCCTGGTGCTCGTGCGCTCCCAGGACCTCCTCCCGCGTCCGGCGCAGCAGCTCGCGGAAGGACGGACGGCCCGTCGCGTCGGCCCCGAGACGGGCCCGGATCGGCAGCGTGTTCACGAAGAAGCCGATCAGCCCCTGGACCTCGGCCCGCCGCCGGTTGGCGAACGGCGTCCCGATCACCAGGTCCTCCTGGCCGGTCCAGCGGTGGAGAAGCGCCTGGAAGCCGGCGAGGAGCGCCACGAACAGGGTCGTGCCCTCGGCCCGGGCCAGCGCCTCCAGCGCGGCCGTGGCGGGGAGCGATATCGGCGACGCGGCCTGCCGCGAGCCGCCCGCCTGGCGCTCCGCGGGCAGCTCCAGGGCGGGGGGCGCCCCCGCGAGCCGCTCCTTCCACCAGGCGAGCGGCCGTTCCAGCGCCTCCCCCTGGAGCCACGCCCGCTGCCACACCGCGAAGTCCGCGTACTGGACCGGCAGCGGCGGCAGGTCCCCGGCGCGCCGGTACAGGGCGCGCCGGTAGAGGGAGGAAATCTCGCGGACCAGCACCCCCATGGACCAGGCGTCGCTCACCAGGTGGTGCACCGTCAGCAGGAGGAGATGCCGCTCGGGGCCGAGCCGGACGAGCACGGCCCGCAGCAGAGGCCCGTGCTCCAGGTCGAACGGACGGGAGGCCTCCGCCCGCGCCAGCCTCTCTGCTTCGGTGTCCTCAGGGGCTGACAGGCCCGAGAGGTCGACCACCGCCATGGGCGGTTCCGCCGGCTCCGGATGGATGACCTGCACCGGTTCCCCGCCCCTGGAGCTGAACGTGGTCCGCAGCGCCTCGTGACGCTGGACGACCCGCCGGAAGGCGCCGCCGAGCGCCCCGGCATCGAGCCGGCCGCGCAGCTCCACGGCCGCGGCCATGTTGTAGGCGGTGTCGTCCGGCCGGAGCTGGGCCAGGAACCAGAGGCGCTGCTGGGCAAAGGAGAGCGGCGAACCCGACGGGGCGCGCGGGGCCGGCACGATCCCTTCGCGGCCGGGGGGGAGGACCTCCCGCTTCTTCTCCCGCAGACGGTCCAGGATGGACCCGAAGCTCCGCGCGCGAGGCTCCCCCGCAGCTCCCGCGGGCTCACTCAAGGCGGAGGACCCCATTTCCCCGTGCGCGGCAAGAAGAAACTCCAACGTAAGTAAAACCAGGACGAAACTATCGCCCGGCGTCACCGATCGTTACGGCTCCAGGAAACTTTAACGAACGGGGGCAGGAGAGGCAAGGCGTCGAAACTTGCCGATCGATCGCCAGCTTGGCATTTTTGCGCACACTGTGGGCACCACAGCTACGGCTCGACCGTCAGCTTGCTTGACGCTACGGAGCGCCTTACCGCCGCAGCCACTTGCGGCGCAGCGTCATGGCGAGGTCACGGAACATCTGCGCCTGGACGGCGTCGCGCTGCACCGCCTCCTGGAGGCCCAGCCAGGAGCGCAGGATGTCGGCGTGGAGCTTGCGGCTCTCCAGGAAGGGATAGAGGCCGCGCAGGATGGCGCCGGCCTCCGCCACCTTGCCGCGGAGGCTCAGCACCTGGGACAGCTCGACCCCGGCGAGAGCGAGGTCGAACTCGAAGTCGTGCCGCTCGTACAGGGCCACGAGGTCGCGGAACTTGTTCTCCGACTCCTCGAGGTTGCCCTCGTTGCAGGCGAGGTGGCCTTCGAGCCGCAGCAACCGGCCCTGGGTGACGGGGTCGGGGAAGCTCTCGTACAGGTGCCGGTGCTCTTCCAGCAGGCTGCGGGCCTCGGCAATCCTCCCGAGCTCGCTCATTCTGAAGACCTTGAGATGGCGGGCGCCGATCTCCAGGTGAGGGTCGGTTCCCGGCTGCAACCTCGCTTCGCCGCGCTCCGCCAGCTCCAGCCCCCTCTCCGGATCCACCCAACCCACCGAGCTGGCCCAGGCGATCAGGTAGGTGCCCTCGAGGTGAAGGTCCCCCATCTGGTGTGCGCAGGATACGGCTTCGCGGAACAGCGCGGAGGCATCCTCGAAGTACCCCAGATCCGACTTGAGCGTGGCGCGGGCTGCCAACAGGTAGGCGCGCTCCAGGAGGTCGCCCGTGCCCAGGTCGAGCAGCTCCTCGGCCCGATCGAGGTCCTCCTCGGCCCCTCGCAGGTCGCCGTAGAGGCGCTTGGCGTTGCCGAGCAGGGCGGCCACGGACCCCTGGAAGTCACGCACCCGGGTATCGCCGTAGACCTCGGGGCTCAGCTTCTGGGCGATCATCCAGGCCAGGTGATAGAGCCCGACCGCCGCACCGCGATCCTCGCGGAGGACCTTCCGTGCCTCGTTCACCAGCAGGTTGTAGAGACCCCAGACGTGGAGCCGCGGGTCGTTCTTCACCCAGAGCAGGCGCTGCGTGGCGTCGAGCGGCTCCAGCAAATGCCACAGCTCCTCGCCCCGGCGGCGCTCCGCACGCATGGCGGTCTCCGCGTCCAGGAATACGCCCTCCAGCCGGTCGAACATCCGCGTGTAATCGAGCTCCCTCGGGAAGAACAGCTCCCGAGCGCTGCCACGGCAGGGCTCACACCCCGCGAGCAGGTGCGCGATCACCTTGCGCTTCTCGACAGGCCCCGACCGGTTGACGCGAAAGCGCTCGAGCTCGGTGCGGGTCAGGTGAAAGAATGCTGGCGCCATCGTGGTCTCCCTCTGTCCCTCTAGTGTACAACGGGGGGAGACCGTCCTGTCGTCCGAGCTAGCCCAGCGGATCCCAGTCGCCGCCGGCGCCGGGCAGCGGCCCCGCACCGGGATCCTCGGAGCCACCCTCGTCCGCCTGCCAGATGGCGGTGATCGGCGCCAGCGGGGCGCTCAGGCGCTCCCAAAAGACTTCCAGGAAACGGGCGACCGGGGAGGGGGAGACCGTCTCCCGCTCCGCCTGGGCGGCGAGAGGCAGACCGAGGAAGACGAAGAGGCAGAGAACGGACAGGACACGGCGGACCTTCAGCATGAACTTCCCTCCGGATTCGAGCACCCCGGACGGCAATCGCCGGGGTGAAATTTTGGTGTCTAGGAGGGAAGTGGCGCGAAGCGTCCAATCCGGGACGCAGTTTGGAGATTTCGGACGCGGAAATCAGAGATTAGTTTATCGACACAAACCTAAATCCGTCTGGATGGTACCTCTCCGAGGCGGGCGAGCGCCGCCTTCGCCGAAAAGTGGCCGCACATTCCGTGCACGCCGCCCGAGGGCGGGGTGCTCGCCGAGCAGAGGAAGACCCGCGGGTCGGGCGTGGCGTAGGGGACGAGCCGGGCCGCCGGCCGGGTGAAAAGCTGGGTCAGCGTGGCGGCGCCGCCGTTGATGTCGCCGCCCACCAGGTTCGGGTTGTGCGCCTCCAGCCAGGCCGTGTCCATGGTGTGGCGGGCCAGCACGAGTCCGCGGAAGCCGGGCGCGAAGCGCTCGACCTGGTTCTCGATCCGCTCCGTCATGTCGACCGTCGAGCCGTTGGGGACGTGGCAGTAGGCCCACGCCGTGTGGGAGCCCGCCGGCGCCCGGGTGGGATCGAACCGGCTCGGCTGCCCCAGGAGCACCAGGGGCCGCTCGGACTCGCGTCCGTCCCAGGAGGAGCGCTCGGAGGCGGCGATCTCTTCCAGCGTGCCGCCGAGATGGATCGTCCCCGCCCGCTGGCAGGCCGCTGCCCGCCAGGGGATCGGCTCGCGCAGAGCCCAGTCGACCTTGAAGACGCCCGGGCCGTAGCGAAACCGGCCGAGCTGGCGGCGGTAGCGCTCCGGCCAGCGCGCGCCTTCGAGGCGCAGGAGCTGGGCCGGCGTCAGGTCGAGCAGGACCACCTCGGTGCGGGGCAGCTCGTCCAGCGACTTCACCATCCAGCCGGTGACGATCTCGCCGCCGAGCTCGCGCAGGGTTCCGGCCAGCGCATCCGAAACCCGCTGCGCTCCCCCGGCCGGCTGCGGCCAGCCCACCGAGTGGCCGGTCGCGCCGAGCACCAGGCCGAACGCGGCCGTGGGCAGCATGTCGAGCGGCAGGAAGGAGTGGCCGGCGATGCCGGCGAAGAGCGCCCGCGCGCGGAAGCCGTGGAAGCGCCGGCGCGCCAGCGCCTCCGCCGTCCGCAGCCCCGCCAGGCCGAAGCGGGCCATCAGGAAAGGATCCTGGAACGGCCGGAGCGGGCCGAGGAAGGCGCCGGCGAGGCGCTCCCAGCCTGAGGCCAGAGGAAGAAAAAGCTTGAGCCAGGCGCGGCCGTCCTCCGCGTCGTCCTCCGAGGCGCCAAAGCTCTCGGCGGTCTCGTCCGGCACCTGCGACAGCACCGCGGCGCTGCCGTCGTCGAACGGATGGGCCAACGCCAGCGGCGGCTGGATCCACTGCAGGCCGTGCTTCTCCAGCGGGAGCTTCGAAAGATATGGCGAGCCGACGGTCAGGGGATAGATGGCCGAGCAGGCGTCGTGGATGAAGCCCGGCAGCGTGAGCGCCGCGGAGCGCACGGCGCCGCCCACCGACTCGCCCGCCTCGATCAGCAACACCGAGCGCCCGGCCTGCGCCAGGGTGATCGCCGCGCTCAGTCCGTTCGGCCCCGCCCCTACGACGACCGCGTCCAAGCCTGCTCCCCACTCCTCATACGAATGATTCTCATACGAAGACAAGCTGCAACATCGGTTCCACGGCTGGCGGGCTTTCGCCGCGCTTCCCGTAAATGTGCACGAGGCCGACCGGAACCGAGCGACTTCGGGAATGACCCTGCGGATTGGCCCAGGAGAGATTCATGTTCAGGAGAGGTGAAGTCTACGACAACCCGGTGACGGGCGAGCGCATCGTCATCCGCCTGGGGACCCAGGAGACCGGTGGCGAGCGCCTGGTTGCCGACATCTATGTCCGGCCCGGCGGAGCCGTGGCCAGCGAGCACATCCATCCATCCATCGACGAGACGTTCACGATCCTCAAGGGCCGCGTCGGCATCGCCATCCACGGGCGCAGGACCGTCGCGGAGCCGGGCCAGACGCTGCACGTGCCCCGCGGCGTGGCCCACGGCTGGTGGAACGCGGGCGGCGAGGAGGCCCACGTCCTGGTCGAGATCACGCCCGCGGCCCGGTTCGAGGCCATGATCCGCAACATGTTCGGCCTGGCCCAGGACGGCAAGACCGACAAGAAGGGGGTGCCCAACCTGCTGCAGCACGCGCTCATCGCGCGCGAGTTCGACGACGTGGTCCGGTTCACCCGGCCGCCGCGGCTCGTGCAGAAGGCGCTGTTCGGAATCCTGGCGCCGATCGCGCGCCTCAAGGGATATCGCGGCAGCTATCCCCAGTACGAGACGAGGGACCCGCTCCACGTGCTGTCGGAGGACTCCCCGGGGTTGATGCCGCAGGCGTCGTGAGGCGCTGACTGCGCTATCCTACCCACGCCGTTTCTGAAAATTTGCGGGAGGGTCCGATGCGCTTCAACCACACGACGTTCTTCAACGGCTACCGCGGGCTGTTCGGCAAGCTCAACCAGACCCAGGTGTCGGGCCTCGACAACCTGCTGGGCTACATCGAGCTCGACGCGGACGTGAGCGACATCCGCTGGGTCGCCTACATGCTGGCGACCGTCAAGCACGAGTGTGCGGACACGTTCCAGCCGATCACGGAGCGCGGCGCGAAGTCGTACTTCGACAAGTACGAGCCGGGGACGAAGATCGGCAAGAACCTCGGCAACACGGTCAAGGGTGACGGCTACCTCTACCGCGGACGCGGCTACGTGCAGATCACGGGGCGCACCAACTACCAGAAGATGACCGACAAGCTGAGCCTCACCGGCGACGAGGACCTGATCCTCCACCCCGATTCCGCGCTGCACCCGGACATCGCCTACCGGATCATGTCGTTCGGCATGCGCACCGGGGCCTTCACGGGCAAGAAGCTGTCCGACTACATCAACGCCGCGAAGTGCGACTACACCAATGCGCGGCGCATCATCAACGCCCTGGACCAGGCCGCCAAGATCGAGGGCTACGCCGTCAACTTCGAGACCGTGCTCAAGAACGCCCAGACGGCGTAGACCTCAAAGGAACCCGTAAAAGCCGCTTCTGAGGAACCGAAGGCCGGAGCTGTCTTGGCGGAAGTCGTAGCCGGCATCCCAAAGCAGGTGGTCGAGACGGCCGGCGTGCCGCTCCACCCACTCCCGGACCTCCGTTGGCCAGCCGTGGGTCTCGAAGAAGAAGAGAAGCTGTTCCAGCCGAAGGTGAGAGAAGTAGAGCCCATCGGCCCGTCGCTTGTTGGCGACACAGACCCGGGGACAGCCTTCCAGGAGCCGGGGCGGCAGCAGGCGGTCGATCTCGGCGCCGTCGCGCGGCGCGTGCACCGCCGCGAGCAGCCGCTCGAGGATGCGGTCGAGACGGAGGCCCGGGTCGTCGAACATGTAGCAGTTCTTGAGCTCGAGCCCCTCGCCATCCGCCCGGTAGGCGCGCATGCCCACGTAGACGTCGATCTCGCCGGCACGGCCGGCCGCCAGACCCGCGGCGTCGAGCTCGAGGCTGAAGAGCTCCCAGCGGTGCGGCAGCCGGGGCCGCGCCGGCACTGCGAGATGCGGCCTGAGGGCGCGGAGCACACCGTCGAGCGTCGGCTCGCCGCGGCCGCCGTCGCGCCGGTAGACGTAGAGCTCCCAGCTCAAATCCTTCCGTTCCAAGCCGTTCTTGATCCCCCAGACCGTGCGGAAGGGGCCGAGCTCGCCGATCAGCGCCTCCACCACGCGGCGTCCCTCCTCCGCGACGCCCATCAGCGCGAAGCTCTCCATCAGGAGGCCGGACGACCTCAGCTTGCCCGCCGCGGGCCGGGGCGGCGAGTACGGCAGGAGGAGGTAGTCGAAGAACGGATCGTCCGGCCGGCAGCCGTCCTCGCCCAGGTCCGCGTCCATGTCAGGGCCGGGTGTCCGAGTCGATCGGGGGCTCGTCGCTGGACATGAAGCGCTGCACCGTGTTGTGGGTCGGCGGATCGGTGCGGAAGTCCGCGATCCAAGGCTCGCGGAAGTAGAGCTGCCGGGAGCGCGGCAGGCCGGCGACCACTTCGGGCGGCAGGATCAGCCGGTGGTAGTTGATCGCCAGGTGCGAGTAGGCGTGGAGCACCGCGACCCGGGGCGTGTCGCGCCGCCACTCCGGGCCGGCATGGCAAAGGTTCTCCGTGAAGAAGACCGCGCTCCCCGCCGGGCAGTCGTAGCTGGTAAGAAACTCGCTGCGCCGGCCGGGCTCCAGCGATAGGTGGTCCGGATGGATCGGAAAGTTGGACTTGTGGCTGCCGGCCAGGAACACGGTGGCGCCGTCATCCTTGCTCACGTCCGTCAGCTCGAACACGACCCGCATCATCCCGGCGTGGATGCGGCCGTTCTGCACCCGGTAGCCGAAGACCGGGTCGATCTGCATGGGGCCGCCGCTGTGCAGCCCCTGGCCGTGCGAGTCTCCCAGGTTGCGCCAGACCGCGATGCTGTGCTCCAGCCGGATGTCGGGCCCGATGACCTGGAAGAGCACGTCCTTGACCCGCGGATGATCGATCAAAATGCTGGCGGGCCCTCCGGGCACCGCCCGGTGCTCCGGCGGCAGCGACAAGGGATCGTGCGCGATGCGGTCGATCTGGTCGACGATCGCGGCGACCTCGTCCGGAGTGAGGATCGCCGGCCGGACGAAGAAGCCGGCCAGGTCGAAGCGGAACCTCTCTTCTTCGGTCATCATCGATTTCAGTTCCCGGTTGCCTGGTAGAGAGTCTCGACGGTGCGGACGCGGTTGCCCGCCTCGTCGCGCGGCCCGGCAAGATAGGACGATTTGACGCCGTTGCGGTAGATCCCGCCGCAGGCGGCCCGCAGGCCATAGGCGCTCTCCACGGCCGCCAGGGCCTCCCGCTCCCCGGCGTCGAAGAGCTGGCCGCGAATCTTCTCGAAGTCGCCGATCAGGATGATCTTCTCGTCCCCGTCCCCGGACTCGAACCCGTGCCCGCGCCCCTTGCCGTGCTCGATGACCTCGCAGCCGGCCACGGGTGGCAGGCCGAACCGGCGCTCCAGCGCCGCCCGCGCCCGCGCTCCGGAGACGTAGGAGTACTCCTTGACCCAGGACTTCCGGCCATAGAGCCGGAAGATGCCGGTGCGGCCCTTCCCGACCCTCAGGTAGAAGCCGTAGGTCGGGTCGCCCCTCCGGTCGACCTTGATGCAGAAGGTGTAGCCCGACCCCGGCTGGAGAGGGTTCCCGACGTGCTTCAGGGAGGCCTGCCCGGCGGCCGCCAGGAAGTCCGATCTCATCCCTGCCTCCGGTAGGATCCGGGGCAGGTCGCCTTCGGGCAGCTCGTAGAAGGTGAAATAGACCTTGAGGTCCAGGAGCTCGCGGCCGAAGCCGTTGATCCCGATCCAGCTCTTCGCGAATTCCCGGGTGGGGACGGCTGACAGCCGGTCGCAGAAGTCCCGTACGCGCCGGTCGCGGAGGAGGCGCGCGATATCGCCGACAAAACGGCCAACAAAACCGCCCACAAAGCCGGCCGGCGAAGGCCGGCCCGGACGGGCAGACGGCTGGGACATCATGATCGTGGAGTCTAGCATGCGCGCGAACAGCAGAGATCTTGCCGGCACGGAAATGCTGTGTTATGGTCCGCAGAATCAAGGATTTGCAAGGCCGGCGCAGCATTTTTGCGACGCCTTTTTCCCGGAATTCGTCCAGTCTTTTCGGAGGGGAGAGGGCGATGAACGAGACGCGAGGTCCTGTGGGCATCCTGGATGCGATCGCATCTGCCCACGGCACACCCGAAGAGCTCCCTGCTCTGTTGGAGATCGCGAGAAGGAACGGCCCCGCCTGGCGTGAGCTGGGTTTGCAGGGCCGCCTGCCGGAGGAGGAGCGCGCCGCCATGGGCCGCCTCCAGGCACGCCTGCGCCACCTGCTCGCCGAAGCGCAGCGCAGCATCGAGGAGATCCTCGTGCAGGTGGACCGCCGGCAGGAGTTGGAGAAGCCGGCGGGGCCCGCGGCCGTCCTGCCGGACCAGCGGGCCAGCGGCACCGGCGCCTATCTCGCCACCTCGGCCACGCTGCGGCGCGAAGCCGGAATGGAACCGCAGGTCTCGGGCGAGCCGCGGGAGGTCCGCGGGCCGGACCGCTACGCCGCCGCCGTCCGCGCGGCGATCGACGGGCAGCAGTCCCGGATCGGCCAGCTCACCGCGCAGATCGTCGAGATCCAGAGAGGGCTGAGCGCGCTCTGAGACGCCAGGACATGGTCGACGTCGTCATCCCGTTCTATAACCAGGCGCGGCTCCTCGCCCGTTGTCTGAAAGCCCTGGAGCTCTCTGACTGCCGCGGCCTGCAGGCCGTGCTGGTCGACGACGGCTCGACGCCCGCCGACCTCGAGCGCATCCAGGAGGTGTGCGGCCGGCTGAGCTATCCCGTCCGGCTGGTCTCGCACCCGGAGAACCGCGGCTACAAGGAGAGCATCCACACCGGTCTCCAGGCCTGCGGCGGCCGCTACGTGATCCTGCTCAACAGCGACACGATCCCGACCCCGGGTTTCGCCGACCGCCTGGTCGAGGTGCTCCAGGGGGACGAGGGGATCAAGGCGGCTGCGCCGGTGTCGAACAACCCGACCGACCTGTACCAGTACCGGGAGTACCTCGACCTGCCCGCCGGCACCGAGGGCGGCGCCCTCTACCGGGCGATCGCCGAGCTCTCGGGCCAGGCGCGGAGGCAGGCGGCCGGCCGCCTCGCGCCGACGCCCTACCTCACGGCCATGTGCCTCGCGCTCGACCGCGAGGTCTTCAACCGGGTCGGCTACTTCGGCGCCAACTACCGCTACGGCTACTTCGAAGACCTGGCGCTCTGCTGCTCGATCCGGGCGCTGGGCTTCAGGCTGGCCATCCGGGAGGACTGCTTCGTCTATCACCAGGGGCAGGGCACCTTCCGCGAGAAGCCCCGCAGCCAGAGGATCGAGATCATCCGCCACAACTTCGCCGAGTTCACCGCCGACTGGGGACATCTGCCCGAGCACGAGGACCTGCTGCGGCAGATGGAATTCGCGGGGAGGTCGTGCCCGGTATGAACGGCCGGCTCGGGGAGGACGCCCCGCTCTTCGACGTCTTCCTGCGGGACGGCTTCGGAAGCAGGGTCGAAGGCCTCGCAGGGCGCCTGCGCGTGGCCGGTGGAGGCGAGATCCGGAGTTATCGCCTGTCGGATTCCCTCGCCGGGCTCATTCCCGGGACCGGACAGGCCCCGTTCGTGGTCTTCGCCGATGCCTGCCTGGACGTCGGGGAGAGCCACCTCCGCCGCCTCGCCCGCCTGCTGCGGCACAATCCCGGCATCCCGGCCCTGACCTTCGGCGGCGAGGCCCTGGCACGGGTCTACGGCGAGACCGCTGCTGGCGGAGGGCAGGTGGCGCAGCGCCTCGCGCCCGTGCGCCACCTGCCCTCCTGGTTCTGCGCCGTCAGCCGCGGGCTCCTCGACAAGGATGGTTTCCACACTCCTGAGTTCTTCCTTCTCGATCTGGGCCGGCGGCTCGCCGAGCGCGGGGTCCAGCCGCTGTCGCTGGCCTCCGCGCCAGCCGTGCTGGACACCCGCTTCTGGGTGCGCGACCTCCTCTTCCAGGCTCCGGACAATCTGGCGACCGACTACCGCCAGTACC
>DASUNJ010000379.1:0-10867 GCA_036277235.1 Thermoanaerobaculia bacterium
GGACACCCGCCTCGACCGGCGCATCGCCCGCGAGCTGGACGAGGCCCTGATCCACCTGGTGCGCAACGCGGTGGACCATGGCATCGAGCCCGCGAACGTGCGCGAGGCGCAAGGCAAGCCGCGCGCCGGCCGCCTCCAGATCCGCGCATCTGCCGAGGGTCCGAAGGTCCGCCTGGTGATCGCCGACGACGGCCGGGGCATCGATTTCGACGCCGTCATCAAGCGGGCGGTGAGCGTCGGCCTGGTGGACGCGGCGAGCGCGCAGAGCATGGGCAAGCAGGAGGCCCTGCGCCTGCTCTTCGCGCCCGGCTTCTCGACCCGCAAGGAGATCACCGACATCTCCGGCCGCGGCATCGGGCTCGATGTGGTCGCCAACGTGGTCAACCGGGTCGGCGGCGAGGTGTTCCTCGACTCCGAGCCCGGCCGCAGCACGACCTTCCGGGTCGAGGTCCCGGTCGCCCGCCGCGGCGAGAGCGTGATGCTGCTCCGGGTGGGGCAGCTCCGGCTCGCGCTGCCGTCCTCGGTCGCCCGGCGCGCCACCCGGCTCTCTCCCGAGTCGGTCATCGAGCGCGACGGGCGGACCTTCGCCGTCCTCTCCGAGGGTACTGGAGGCAATGGAGGGCAGGACCGGCTGGTGCCGTTCGTCCCCCTGGCGCGGCTCTACGGCCAGCCCGCGGAGGAGTTCCAGCTCCTGATCGAAGGCATGGCCTCCGGCCAGCCGCTCGCCCTGGCCGTGGACGACGTCGAGGCGGAGCAGGAGGTGCTGGTGCGGCCGATCACGCGCAAGATCGCCACCGACCGGCTCCTGGAAGGGGTGGCTCTCCTCGCCTCGGGCGAGCCGGTGGGGGTGCTCTCTCCGGCGGTCCTGGCGCAGCGCGAGTACCTGCGGGCCATGCCCGCCGCCCACCAGAGGGCCGCGGCGATGCGGCGCGTCCGCATCCTCCTGGTGGACGACTCGATGGTCACGCGCGAGATGGAGCGCCGCCTGCTGGAGGACGCCGGCTTCCACGTCTCGGCCGCGAGCGACGCCCAGGAGGCGCTCGCGCTGCTCGGCGAGGAGCCGTTCGACTGCGTGGTCACCGACATCGAGATGCCGGGCATGGACGGCTTCGAGCTCACCGCCCACCTGCGCGGGATGGAGCATTTCGCCCAGCTCCCGATCATCGTGGTCTCGACCCGTGACCGTCCGGACGACCGTCTGCGCGGCTTGAAGGTGGGGGCCGACGCCTATCTCACGAAGCAGAGCCTCGACGCGGGCGAGCTGGTCGACCTCGTGCGCAGGCTGAGCGGAAGATGATCAAGGTCCTTCTCGTCGACGACTCGCCCTCGGTGCGGGCCGTGCTGCGGCGCTTCTTCGCGAAGACGCCCGACATCCAGGTGGCCGGGGAGGCCGAGGACGGCGAGCAGGCCGTGCGGGCGGTGCTGGACTTCCAGCCGCACGTCGTGGTCATGGACATCCAGATGCCGAACGTGGACGGCTACGCGGCCATCGAGCGCATCATGGGCCTGCGCCCGACCCCGATCATCGTCCTCTCCTCGCGCGCCACCCGCAACCAGATGCAGACCGCGTTCGAGGCGATCCGCCGGGGGGCGCTCGAAGTGCTGCCCAAGCCGGAGGACACGGCGAGCTGGCAGCAGCTCGCCGAGAGCCTGCCCGAGACCGTGCGCGCCGTGGCCGAGGTCCAGGCCCGTCCCAAGCCCCGGCGCCCTCCGCGGACCGGCGCGTCGCCGACCCCGTCGATACCGGCGGCCCCGCAGGCCCTGCGCTGGGTGGCGATCGGCGCTTCGACGGGCGGCCCTGCCGCGATCCGCGACTTCTTCGAGGAGGTGCCGGCCGATCCGCCGGTCAGCTTCCTCATCGTGCAGCACATCGCCTCCGGCTTCGAGCTGGGCTTCGCGGACTGGCTCAACAAGGAGTTCCCTCTGGACGTGCAGCTCGCCCGCGACGGCGAGCGCCCCCGTCCCGGCGCGGTGCGGCTCGCCCCCGGCGGCTCCCACCTGCTCCTGGAGCCCGGCGGCGTGCTGCACCTGGACGCCCACACCCCGGCGCGGCGCGGTCACCGGCCGTCGGCGGACGAGCTGTTCCTCTCCTGCGCCGAATGCTGCGCGGGCGAGGTGGCCGGCGTCATCATGACCGGCATGGGCGCCGACGGGGTGGAGGGCCTCCTCGCTCTGCGCAAGGCCGGCGGCCTCACCCTGGCGCAGGACGAGGCGAGCTCGATCATCTTCGGCATGCCCCGTGTCGCCCTGGAGAAGAAGGCGGCCGACGTGGCCCTGCCGCCGCGCGACCTGGCGCGCGCCCTGGTCCGCGTCTGGGAGAAGGGGGCAAGAAGATGAGCGGGAGAGTCCTGGTCGTGGACGACAGCGAGATCACCCGCGCCATCCTCGCCCGCACCCTGCGCGGCGCCGGCTTCGAAGTCCTGGAAGCGCGCGACGGCGCCGAAGGCGCCCTCAAGGCCCTGCGGGAGCGGCCCTCGGTCGTGGTCACCGACCTGGAGATGCCGACCATGGACGGCTTCCCGCTCCTGCGGCTGCTCAAGGCCGACCCGCTGAGCTCCCACATCCCGGTCCTGATCCTGACCAGCCACGGCGAGGCGGCCTCGCGCTTCTGGAGCCTGCGCACCGGGGCCGACGCCTACCTGACCAAGGACTACCGGCCGCAACATCTCGTCGCCACCGTCGCCCGGCTGGTGGCCGCATCCGAGGCCGCCATGCCCCGGGCCGGACTGGAGGGTATTGGAGGCAATGGCGCCGATACCAGCACCCTCGGGCCTCTGGAAGTGCTCGCGCGGGTGGCCCGCCAGCTCGACGCGAGCCTGCTCCAAGCGACCCTGATCAACAGCCTCCTAGAGCGCGGCATGGCGGCCGGCGATTTCCACGAGGCGAGCCGCGTCGCCCTGGAAGTCCTGGGCCAGGTGGTGGACGCCCGTTGCCTCGCCGTCGCGGTCGCCGAGCCGGAGGCCGTCACGGTCGAGATCCTCCTCCTGGAACCGATCCGCCAGCGCGACGTGGACTCCCTGCGCGACCTGGTGGTCGGCAGCCTGGAGGCGCCTCCCGGACATCCGATCCACATCCAGGTGGAGGGTCCGGTCGGCGACGGTCCCTCGATCGACCTGGACCAGGCCGTGTCGCTGCAGCTCGCCGTGCGCGAGGCGCAAGGCGTCCTCATCCTGGTGCCGCGCGACCGCGAACGCTTCAGCCGCGCCGCGAGCGGGCTCGTGCACGCCCTGGCCGGGCATCTCACCCTGGTGCTGGACAACGCCCGCCTCTCGCAGCGCCTGCACGAGATGTCGACCCGCGACGGCCTGACGCGGCAGCTCAACCACCGCGCCATCTACGAGCGGCTGACCGAAGAGATGGAACGCGCCCGGCGCTACCGTTTTCCCCTGAGCGTGATCCTCTGCGACATGGACCACTTCAAGGAGGTCAACGACACCTACGGCCATCTGGCGGGGGACGCGGTGCTGCGCGAAGGCGCCGAGGTGCTGCGCGCTTCGCTGCGGGCCGGAGACCTGCTCGGCCGCTACGGCGGGGAGGAATTCCTGGCCGTCCTGCCCCAGGTCGAGATCGAAGCGGCGCGCGCCGCGGCGGAACGGCTGCGGATCGGCCTCGAAGGGCTGCCGCTGCCGCTCCCCATGGTTCCCGAGGTGCGGGTCACCGCCTCGTTCGGAGTCGCCTCCATGGACGAGCTGGGAGCAGGCGCGACCAGCGACCTCCTCGTCTCCCTGGCCGACCGCCGGCTCTATGAAGCCAAGGCGGCGGGCCGCAACTGCGTACGGCCCTGATCCCGATGATCGAGGACCTCCCTCCCTCGTCCCCGGCGCTGGAGAAGCTGGTCTCCCTGATCCGGGACACCACGGGCAACGTCATCTCCCAGGCCCGCTACGCCTTCCTGGAAGAGGTGGCGCAGCGGCGGGCGCGCTCGCGGGGGCTGCTGTCGGTCAAGGACTACGTCAACGCCCTGTCGTCGAACGCGCTCGACGGCGAGTGGGAGAACCTGATCCCGCTGGTGACGATCAAGGAGTCCTACTTCTTCCGGGCGCCGCAGCAGTTCGAGATCATCCGCCAGCAGGTCCTGCCGCGGCTCCTGCAGGCCCGCGCCCAGTCCAAGCACCTCCGCATCTGGTCGGCGGCCTGCGCGCGAGGTGAGGAGCCCGCGACGCTCGCCATGATCCTCGACAACGAGCCGTCCCTGCACGGATGGGACTGGACGATCGTGGCGACCGACGTCGACGAGGGGGCCCTGGCCGGAGCCCGTCTGGGGCTCTACGGCGACCGGGCGGTGAACCAGGTGCCGCCCCTCCTGCTGGAGCGCTACTTCCGGCCGCGCGGCAAGCTGTTCGAGCTCGATCCGGATCTGCGTTCGCGCATTCTCTACCGGCCGCTCAACCTGGCCCACTCTCCCTTCGCGCTGCCGTTCGAACAGTGCGACCTGGTGCTGCTCCGCAACGTCCTGATCTACTTCCGCCGGCCGTTGCAGCGCTGGGTGATCGCGCAGACCTCGAAGCTGCTGGCGCCGCACGGCTACCTTTTTCTGGGAGCCTCGGAGACGCTCTGGCAGATCCAGGACGACCTGGAAGCCGTGGACCTGGGCTCCTGCTTCTGCTACCGCCACCGGACGGGGCCTCCTCCGGTTGCAGCGGCAGTGCCGCTCCCGCGGCCGAAGCCTGTGGTGCAGGTAAGGCCGGCTGCGCCAGCATTGCCTCCAGTATTGCCTCCATCACCCCGACCGGTTCCGAAACCGCGGCCCTTGCCGGTGGCGGAAGAGCCGACTGCATCACCCGTCAACACACCCTTCGGAGTTTCGGAGACGCTGGCTCGTGCGGCCCGCTGCCTGTCGGAGAACCGGATCGACGAGGCGGGACGCATCATTGAAGAGCTGATGGAGACCGACACCTCGGACCCCGAGGCCTACGCGCTGGAGGGGTTCCTGCACGACCTGACCGGCCGGGCGGACGACGCGACCGCCTCCTACCGCGCCGCGCTCTACCTGGATCCCGCGCTCTTCCAGGTGCGGGTGATGCTGGCCGACTGCCAGCTGCGCCTGGGCCACCGCGACCTCGCCCGCCATCAATACCGCGAAGCCTTAGCCACCCTGGAGAGCGGCCGCGACCGCACCCTCACCCTGCTCGCCGACCTCCCCCTGCCCGACAAGGACCGGGCGCGGCGCCGGTGCCAGGAAGTGCTGCGGCGGGGATAGATCAGTCGCGGAAGACGTCCTCAAGGGTCTCGGCCGCCAGAACGCGCTCGCCCCATTCCAGGAGACGATCCGCGTCGGCTCCGGCGCTCCGGCGCGGGAGGGGATTTCGCGTCCGCGGAGGGGACGGCCTCATCCTCTACCTCCGCGACGCAAACGCCACGCGGAGGGCCTGCGCGCACCACGGACGGCGTCCTCCCCGCCGCACACAAGCCGCCGGCGAGCGTGGCGGCCCGCCAGCGCCGGGGAGGACCTCATCCCCGGCGCGGATGAGGCGCTGACGCAGGGAACGGCCCGCTCCCCGCCGGGGATGACCTCCTCCCCGACATCCGCGGGGCGCTGGCGAGCTCGGCGGCCCGCCGCCGCCGGGGATGGCCTCCTCCCCGCCGTCCGCGTCGTGCCGACAAGCTCGGCGGCTTGCCGGCGCCGGGGATGACCTCGTCCCCGACGCGGATGAGGCGCTGACGCCGGGGATGGCCCGCTCCCCGCCGGAGATGTCTCCTCCCCGACGCGCGCGGGGCGCGGGCAATCGGCGTGATCCGCTCCCGGCCACGGGCGCCTCAAAACCCCTCCCCGGCCCTCCCCCGCTGCGCGGGAGAGGGAGCCCCCACCCTCGCCAAGTGCCACACGGGGGGAGAGCTGAAATCGCGGTAATCTATCTCCGGGACTCGCTTCCCGAGGTACGCCATGTACATCGTCCGCCGCCCCGCCGTCGCCGGGATGTTCTACCCCGGATCCCCCAGGGAGCTGAGGTCCACGGTCGAGGATCTGCTCCGCGATGTCCCCCCGGACAAGGGACCCGCGCCCAAGGCGGTCATCGCCCCTCACGCGGGCTACGTCTACTCCGGTCCGATCGCCGCCTTTGCCTTTCAGGCCCTGGCCGGCCGGCGGCTGGAGCGGGTGGTCGTGCTCGGACCCGCGCACCGGGTGCCCGTCCACGGACTGGCCCTTCCCGGGGCCGATGCCTTCGCCACCCCCCTCGGCGAGGTGCCGGTCGACACCGAAGGCGCCAGGGCGGTTTCCGATCTGCCCCAGGTGACCGTCTTCCCCGAGGCCCATGCGCCCGAGCACTCGCTGGAAGTCGAGCTGCCGTTCCTCCAGGTGCTCTTCCCAGGCGTCCCGGTGCTGCCGATCGTGGTGGGGGAAGCGGATGGCGAGGAGGTCGCGGAGGTGCTGGACCGGGTCTGGGGCGGGTCCGAGACCGCGATCGTGATCAGCTCCGACCTCTCCCACTATCTCCCCTACGACGTGGCCCGGCGGGTCGACCGGGAGACCGCGGACGAGATCCTCGCCCTCGAAGGGCCGCTCCACTCGCGCCAGGCCTGCGGCGCCGGGCCGATCAACGGCTTGATGGTCGCGGCCCGCAGGAGAGGGATGATGCCGCGGCTGCTCGACCTCAGGAATTCGGGGGATACGGCGGGCGACCGTGGCCGGGTCGTGGGCTACGGGGCGTTCGCGTTCTCGGAGGCGGAATGAGCGACGAAAGGGGCCTGCTCCTCCTGGCGATCGCGCGGGAGAGCCTGGCGGCGGCCCTTGGCCTGGGCGAGGAGGCGCCGCGCGACGAGCCCTGGCTGCGCGAGATCGGGGCCACGTTCATCACCCTGCGCCAGCGCGGAGACCTGCGCGGCTGCGTCGGCTCCGTCCGCGCCTACCGGCCGCTGCTCGACGACGTGCGGAGCAACGCCCGGGCGGCGGCCTTCTCGGACTCCCGCTTCCCGCCGGTCCAGGCGCGGGAATACCGCGAGATCTCCATGGAGGTCTCCCTGCTTTCGTCCTGCGAGCCCTGCGTGTTCGGCTGCGAGGAGGAGGCGCTCTCCCAGCTCCGGCCGGGGATCGACGGCATCATCTTCGAGGTGGGAGAGCGGCGCAGCACGTTCCTGCCCCAGGTCTGGGAGCAGCTCCCGGACCCCCGGGAGTTCCTGGCCCACCTCAAGAGCAAGGCGGGCCTGCCTCCCGAATTCTGGGACCCGGGCGTGAAGCTCTGGCGCTACACGGTCACAAAATGGGCAGAGAGCGGGAGATAATAGGCGCAGGGAGGGAGGGTTCATGTTCCACAACATCCTGGTCCCGGTCGATTTCACCCTCAAGAACGAGTCGGCGCTCAATACCGCTCTGGACCTGGTCCGCGGCAAGGAGGCCAGGGTCACGCTGCTCCACGTCATCGAGACCATCGAGCACGTCGAGTTCGACGAGATGGCCGACTTCTACCGCAGCCTGGAGACCCGGGCCGCGGCCAAGCTCTACGGCCTGGAGGAGCGCTTCAAGGAAGCGCTGATCCCCGTCTACCACGACATCGTCTGCGGCAAGCGGGCGGAGACGATCGTCCATTACGCCGAGGAGCGCGAGGTGGACCTGATCGTCCTCTCGTCCCACCAGGTGGACCGCGACCACCCGGCGCTCAGCGTGGGAGCGATCAGCTACCGCATCGCCATCGTGGCCCGCTGCCCGGTCCTCCTGGTCAAGTAGGCGCGATCCTTCAGCACATGCAGTAGCAGAAGGCTTCGCACAGTTGGTGAAAGCAGTTTTTGACAAAGGGGCAGGGGGCGCATTCCAGCTCGCACTCCAGCTGGCACCAGTTCGCCGGGCCGCAGTGGTTCTGGGTCTCGACCCCGCCGTCCGGAGAGCCCGCCTTCAGGGAGGCGAGGAACACGGCGGGCTCGACCTGCGGAGCCGCCTTGAGGTCGGCCTTCGCGCATTGTGCCGGGGACATGTTCTGAGCCGCCGCGGGCTGCGCCAGGACCAGGATCGTCAGACAGGCGAGACAGAGAAGGAAGGTTCGCATTGAGGGCTCCTTTCAAAGAGTGAGTTATCATCCCCCCATATCTATACAGTTGCCGCAGGGGCCCTTTAGAGGACAACCAGTCATCCCTTTTCCGTTCCCGGACGTAGGATAGAGCGTATCCCGTCCCTCTGAGGAGGCTCCGCCATGGAACCGTCGCCTGCCCGCAGTCCCCTTCCTCCCGGCCGCAATGGCCTCCCTCTGCTGGGGGAGACGATCGCATTCGCGAAGAACCCGTTCCGCTTCATCGACGAGCGGCTCGCCGCTCACGGACGCGTGTTCCGGTCCCACGTCCTCGGCCGTCCGACGGTCGTCATCGCGGGGCCGGACGCCACGGCGCTTTTCATCGATCCGGAGCGCGTGATGCGCGAGGGCTCGATGCCGCCGCACATCCAGGGGCTGTTCGGCGGCCGGAGCCTGCCGCTCCTCGACGGCGACGCCCACCGCGCGCGCAAGGGCCTCGTCCTTCAAGGATTCTCCCGCGCGGCGCTCACCGCCTACCTGCCGGCGATGCAGTCGATCGTCGAAGCGGCTTTCGAGCGCTGGTCTGGGCAGGGCGAGATCCGCTGGCTCGAGGAGATGAAGCGGCTCTCGATCGAGGTGATCTGCACGACCGTCATCGGCATGCAGCCCGGGGAAGAGATGGAGGCCCTTCGCCGCGACTACGCGACCGTGACCGGCGCCTTCGCCGCGCTGCCGATCCCGCTGCCGGGTACGCGCTACAGCCGGGCGATGCAGGCGCGCGACCGCATCCTCGTGGTGCTGGCGCAGCGGGTGAAGGAACGGCGGGCCAGCCCGGCGGACGACGGCCTCACGCGCATCCTCCAGGCGCGGACCGCCGCCGGGGAGATGCTCTCGGATGAAGAGACGGTGCTCGAGCTGCACCATGTGGTGATCGCCGGCTACATCGTTTTCGCCGAGCTCGCGGCGATCGTGCAGCAGTTGACCGGGCATCCCGCCGTGCGGGAACGGCTCGAGGAAGAGGTCCTGCGGCTCGCCCCCTCCGGGGCGCTGACGGTGGAGTCGGTTGCCGCGATGCCGTATCTGCGGCAAGTCGTGATGGAGGTCAAGCGGCTCTGTCCGATCATTCCGGCGATCTTCGGCAAGGCGAAGACCTCGTTCGAGATCGATCGGGTGACGGTCCCGGCCGGCTGGATGGTGCTGTGGGCGCTCCTGCCGACCCACACCACCCACGGCCTCTATTCCGAGCCGGCGCGTTTCGATCCCGAGCGCTTCTCGCCCGAAAGGGCCGAGGACCGGCGCCACGAGCACGCGTTCGTGCCCCAGGGGGCGGGTCCGGCGACCGGGCATCGTTGCCCAGGGCTCGACTTTGCGACTTTTTTCATGGCGGTCTTCGCAATCGTCCTCCTGCACGGCCATGATTGGGATCTGCCGCCGCAGAGCTTCGACTACGACTGGAGCAAGACGCCGCCGGAGCTGGCCGAGGGATTGAGGGCGACCGTGCGCCGGCTACCTCAATTCTGATCGCTTCCATTTGTGAGAGGAGGCGTCGTGCTCTTGCTCCAAAAAGTGGACTCCAGCCAAGCTACTTCGCGCGCCCGCCGTCCGTACCCTGCCTCCTCCACCAGCCTCCGTGCCCGCACAACGTGCCGTTCTAGGCCGTTGCGATCACCCCGTTGGCGGCAGAGCCGAGCCAATTCCAGATGCGCGTCGCACTCCGAAAGTCGCATCGAGCCACGCTCGGCGATCTCCAGGGCCTCGGAAAGGTCCATCTCGGCAGCGCCAAGCTCACCTCGCAGACGCCGCAAGGCGGCGCGAGCCAGAAGACCCCACGGAAGGTTGTGCTCGGTTCCTGCCCGCCGCAGGCCCTCCACAGCGTGGTCTAGGTTCTCTGCAGACTTGGCGAAATCTGCTTTTGCCTCCTCATCCGAAGCCGCCGGCCGGGGGGCCGTCAGGGCTAGGCCGAAATGGGCTCTGCCCAGGCTCAGATGATCGAGGGCGATGTCGAGGAGAGGGTATTGTGATTTGAGCCACTTCAGCGTTTGCTCTGCCCGCTCCCGCACCTCTCTGCATGCCTCGCGAAACCATCGCACCGTCTCCGGGTCCGCGACGAGACCGTCTGGAATCGACCCGTCCTTCGGCTCTCCACGGCTCAGCAGCAGGTCGCAGTAACGATAGCCCTGAAGCGAGTAGAGTCGGGGGTATTGGGGTTGCCGCTCCGCCTGAAGGGCCTCAGCCTCGTGAAAGGCCGCCGCGCTCTCTTCCCAACGGCCCGACTGGTGCAGGGCATCGGCCAGCGTGGTTCGGTTACTGATCCGCTCGAAGGCATCGCCGCTACGGTCGGCCAGATCGACACTCTGCTTCCCGAAGGCCACGGCACGCTCCACCTCACCTAGAGTCAGGGTTAGCTCGCTGAGGTTGCTGGCCGTAGTGGCTGCATTTTTCCAATTTTCTTGGGCCTCATACCTCCCCAATCCTGCCTCCATCGGCTGAACCGCCTCCGCCAGTCGGCCCAGAGCGCGCAGGCTAAACCCAGCCTCGTTGAGAAGGAACGCCTGATCCGCAGAGGTAATGCTGGCCGAGGGCTGGTCCCAGGGACGATCAAAGAAACCGGAAAGCGCCGCCAGATCCGAACCGAAGGCACCGAGCTTTCTGGTGCTGAAGAACTCGTTGCCCCGCAGGATGCGCCGCCAATACACCTCATCAAACGCCTCCTGCTGCCTCCCTGCCTGGCAGCCGTGGATCACCGCGGTGAAGAGCGAGTTCATAGCCTCCAGCGTGTCGGGAAGATCCGGCGCCTCCTGCTGAAGGTACTCGTAGAGGCGCAGGTTCCCAGCCCGCCAAGCTTCTGGCCGTTGCTTCTCTAACTCCTCTTGGAAGAAGACCCTAACCAGGGGGTGGGCGTCCAGCGTGCCCGGCTGATGAGGATC
>DASUNJ010000380.1:0-8615 GCA_036277235.1 Thermoanaerobaculia bacterium
AGCGGTGTGAATTCAATCACGCGGCAACTGAGTGTCCTAGCAGGTGTGCCTGGTTACTCTGAAGAGTTGAAGCTTCTGGACGATCGAGCTTGCGAAGTGACTCGTCCGATCCGCTCTTTCTACTTGGATCTTGAGGGCGCCGCCACTGTCGAAGATCCGCTTGCGGCTGTGGAGTTAGGAGGCTACCGTTACATCATTCTGCCTGAAAATCGATCAAGACGGGAAAAGTGGCTATTTGCCGAAGTGGATGTCGATCGGGAGGACCAAGAGTCGAGCGCTCAGATCTGGAGGGAGGAGACGGCTGCAATCTTGAATGACGCACTGAACTCGGAGGAAGTTAGCGAAATCGCCGCGGAGAAGGATTTTGAGGTCGCTTGGCTGACGATCCAGTCGCTTGACATCTCCTGCCTTTGGCTCCGGGACCTTAACGGCCACGATGATCGGTTGGTTTCCTTTAAAGAAGGCACTTGGGAAATCGAAAAGAGGGTCCCCTTTGTAAGTAGGCTCTCGCGGCGGGCGCGGGAGAGAGTGAAAAGCGGTGTAGTCGTTTGAGTGCAAGATAAGAGAGCTCTCCAAGTCCAAGAGTCAGTCGAGGAGCACTCGCATCAACCAGGTCGGCCTCTCGCAGCTTGTCAATCAGCTTGTTGGACACTGGGAGAAGGTGGCCCCCAGAGAAAGTGCCCCCCAAGAAAGTGCCAGAGCTTTCAGTAAGCTTTCAGTAAGCGAGTGGGCGGCACCGGGGCGTAATCACGGTGGGCATTCGGGTTGGGCGGTCCCAACCCCGCAGGTCGTGGCTCGGGAGGAGCAACTCACCCGAAACAGGCCCATTCTTGAGGGGATTGGGAGCTCTCGTCAGGCTCGCGCTCCCGTTTTTCTGTCAGCGGGACGGTCCTCTCCCCATCCCCGTCTCGCTGAACGGGCGAACCGCCGCAGAGTTGAAGGTCAGAACGGCCGCGCCGCCGGCTTACGGCGGCATGGCGAGGTAGGCGCTCACGAATGGCAAGCCGGGCGGGAACGAACCTACCGGGAACCTGGCTGTCCGATCTCCCGCCTTGAGCTTTTCAGCGGCCTCCCGGAACGCAGCCAGAAAGGCGGAGTAGGCCTCCCAGAATGTCTGCCGAGCGGCCTTGCTCGCGGCATGGATGGCGGGTGCCGGCGACTTCTTGGTGTGGTTCGGAAGGGAGTGGGGATCCTGCCTGAGAATCGCCTCGACTCCCAGCGGCTCGATTCCTTTCGCCTCCCGGTCGGCCCTGGCTTCCGCCTCGATCTCCTCGATCAGCCCCGCCACCTGTTCTCTGTACTGCTCTGCCCTGAGGTCCGCCCAGCAGGGGAGTTGCGACAAGACGAGCTCCTCTTCCTCAGCGTACTTCAGCCGGCCGAAGTCCTCCCCTCGGCTGCGGGCCGCATACTCCTGGCTCCGGTCGAACCACAATCCCTTGAGAGGCTTGCCCTTGAGGATTGCCTTCGCGAAATGGACGCCGGGCCACTCCGTCACCTTTTCGACAAGCCCCTCCTTGACCCCGTGCGCCAGATGGTACCGGAGCCTCCCGACCTGCGCTGCCGGCTCGTCGCTGACCAAGATCGCGTCATAGCGCCGAGCCCACATCGCGTGCGGCCAGTTGTGCAGTTCCTTCCGCCCGACCTCTTGGGAGAGATTGCCGTCCACGTACTGCATGAAGCGAGAGAGCTGCAGGGCGTTGTCTACTCGCAGCAAGGCGTGAAAATGATTCGAGAGGCAGACCACGCTGCAGCAGGTCACTCCATGGAGTCGCTGAGCCCGGCCCATGACGCCGAGGATGATCTCGTTCAGGGCAGGGCCCGGCCTCAGGAGCAGTCGGGACTGGAACGTCCGGACTGTTACCTCGACCAGGGCGCCCCCTTCGGGCACGAAGCGCACACGACGTGGCATCCGAAGGGGATAGAAACGGAAAGTGCCACCGAAATGTCATTCCTTGGCATGCTGAAGGACGAACCTGTGCCGTCAAAAGGAGGAGACGTAATATAGCCAAGACGCGATGAAAGGCCATGGCGGGCAGGAAAGGCCGCCAGCGTATCAACGATAGATGACCACAGGAGGAAACCTCATGAAACTCAAGACCCTGTTTCAAGTCGTCTCGATAGGCCTGGTCCTGATGGCCCTGGCGACCGCCCCCGGCGAAGCGGCCAGCCTCGCATCGCAGAGCAGCAATCTCGACGCCTGCAGCGCTCCCCCCGGAGCGGGAGCTGCCCGCGCCAAGGCGCGCCGGCTCGTCAGCCAGATCCGCGCGGACCTCGCAGCCGTCGAGGATCAGATCCGCAACGTCGATTTCGTTGCCGAGGTGGAGATGGGCACGGCCTCGGTCGAGCTGATCGCTGCCGTGGTGGCCGAGGAGTACAGCATCATCCGGAGCGACCTCAACAGCTTCAACCAGATGGCCGAGCGCTGGGACTCCCCCCAGAGCCAGTTCTTCGGCAATCTCGCCTTCGGGGAGTCCCTCGCCCTGCCGCTCTTGCTCGACTTCGCCGCGAACGTGGGCTTGAGCGAGGCCGATCTCGCCGCCTACGAGCCTCGGCCCAAGTCACAGACCTATCCGTCGCGCGTCGCATGGATCGCCTCCAACGCGGACCGGGCGTCCGCGGCTGCCTCGTTCCTGGTGAACTTCGGCGTCTTCGGCGAGAACATGGCGCGGGTTCGCGACGCGCTGTTGGAGGTGTATGGGTTCACGCCCGAGGAGGTGGGGTTCTTCTCGTTCTTCGCCGAGCCGATCCCCGGGTTTGAGGATGCCGCCATCGAGGTCATCGCGGCCGGGCTGCAGGAAGGCGCCTGCCCGCGGGACGTGCGGCGGTCGGCGAGACTGCTCCAGGCGTATGAGCTGGATTTCTGGCAGGCGGCTTCCGATCCCCCCGGCTCGCCGCTGCCTGTGACCTGGACGCCCAACTGACCCGGGAATGGGGGAGGAAGGAATCGCTCGCTTCGGGATAAACTTCCCGCCATGCCACGCCAGCGCAATTTCCTCCCCCTCGCCGGCTTCCTCCTCTGCGGGGTCGCCCTCATCAGCTACCCGCTGTTCTTCGCCGGGTTTCCGGTGACGCGGGATGTCCCCTGGGTGAACTGGCTGCTCTTCGCGATCGGGCTCGGGCTGGCAGGGGTGGGGATTGCCCGCGCCTTCCGCCAGCCGGAGCTCTACCGGGGCCGGATCATGGGACCGGTCTTCGGCGTGCTCAGCCTGACGGTCCTCGGGCTCTTCCTCTTCATGACCCTGTCTTTTGCGCGGCAGTTGCCGGAATCCGCGGGTGCGCCCAAGGTGGGGGAGAAGGTCCCGGACTTCACCCTCCCGGATTCCCAGGGAAAGCCCGTGCGGCTCTACAGCCTCTTGGAACAGCCGAGCGGCGGAGCCCCAGGTTCCTGGGTGGTCCTCATCTTCTACCGCGGCTATTGGTGACCGTCCTGTAACTCCGAGTTACGGAGTTTTCAGGAACGGCTCCCCGAATTCGAGGCTCGCGGCATCCGGCCCGTCGCGATCAGCGTCGATCCCCCCGAGGCCACGCGCGAGCACCTTGCGAAGACCGGCTGGACTTTTCCCGTCCTGAGTGACCCGAAGGCCGAGGCCATTCGCCGCTACGACCTTCTTCATCCGGACGCGGGACAGACAGGGGACATCGCCCGGCCGGCGGAATTCCTGATCGACCCGAGCGGAACCGTCCGCTGGCGGGACCTGACCGAGAACTACTGGGTCCGTGCCCGGCCGGAGACAGTGCTCGGGGTCTTCGACCAGCTATCCGGACGGATGTGACGACCGCGTTACAATCCGTCCGTCCATGATCCCCGACATCTTCATCCGGCTCGCCGTTGCGCTCGGCCTAGGGCTCCTGGTGGGGCTCCAGCGGGAGAAGGTGGACTCGGTCATCGCGGGGATCCGGACGTTTGCCCTGATCTCTCTCTTCGGAGCGGTCTGCGCTCAGCTCGCCAAGACCTACGGGGGATGGATCCTCGTCGTCGGCTTCCTGACGACGGCCCTTCTCATCACGGCCGGGAACCTGGTCCGCATGCAGAACCATGAGGCCGAGCCGGGGCAGACCACGGAGTTCGCCGCTCTCGTGGTCTTCGGCCTGGGTGCCTGGGTCGTCACTGGGTCGATGGCCGTGCCCGTCGTCCTGGCTGGGGCCGTGGTCGTCCTCCTGCACTTCCGCGAGTCCATCCATGGGGTCGTGGAGAAGATCGGCGAGAGGGACCTGCGCGCCACCATGCAGTTCGTTCTCATCGCGCTGGTCATCCTCCCGGTCCTGCCCGACCGCGACATGGGGCCCTATGGGGTCCTGAACCCCTACGAGATCTGGTGGATGGTCGTGCTGATCGTGGGGCTGTCGCTGGCCGGGTACGTCGCCTACAAGCTGTTCGGGTCCGGGGCGGGGACCGTTCTCGCCGGCATCCTGGGCGGGCTCGTCTCGAGCACGGCCACGACCGCCAGCTATGCCCGGCGCAGCCGCGAGAACGCCGACCTCTCCCGGCTCGCCGCCCTGGTCATCATGCTCGCCTCGACCGTGGTCTACGGGCGCGTCCTTGTAGAGATCGCCGCCGTGGCCCGGGGACGGCTGCTCGACCTCGCGCCTCCGTTGGCCGCCATGTTCGGCGTCTGCATCCTGGTGTCCGGGGCTGCCTGGCTCCTGGGACGGGATGGGGACGACGAGCTGCCGGAGCAGGGGAACCCCGCCGAGCTCAAAGCGGCCCTGATCTTCGGGGCCCTGTATGCCGCCGTCCTCCTGGCCGTGGCCTTTGCCCGTGACCGCTTCGGCACCGCCGGCCTTTACATAGTGGCCGCCATCTCCGGGCTGACCGACGTGGACGCCATCACCCTCTCCACCTCCCGGCTCGTCCAGTCGTCCCGGCTCGATCCGGACACGGGGTGGCGGGCGATCCTGCTGGCCTCGATGTCGAACCTGGGGTTCAAGGCGGGGATCGTGGCGGCTCTGGGTTCGCGGGCGCTCCTGGGCCGGATCGTGTTGCTGTTCGGGGCGGCGATGGTGGGCGGGGGGCTGATCCTGTGGCTGTGGCCGTGAGGGAGGGATCCCCCCTGGGACCGCCGGCCCCCTCCCTGTTGTGCCCATCTCACGGGGATGACGAGGCAAACCTTCGCCACTTGCGCGGAGACCTCCGTTCCCCTATACTCTGCCTCCCCGCTGGGTTGCCTTTAGAGCTCGTCGCGGGAGGGTTGACTCCGCGCGAGCCCGTCAGTTAGTATCTGCGGGTTTCGCTCCGCCGAGGGTCTCGCCAGGGACCGGGGCGGTTTGTCTTCTAGCCAGAGAAGACCACATCGAACCCTGAACCATCGTTCGGGGCCGGAGTTTTGGCCGTCGACCCATCATGTGATGGGGGCGGTGGCACTTCGTGTCAGTCACTGGACAACGGATCGAGGAGATCTGGAAGGTATGCCGACGATTCACCAACTGGTCCGCAAGGGACGCGAGCGCGTGGTCACCAAGACCAAGAGCCCCGCTCTGCAGGCTTCGCCGCAGAAGCGTGGCGTGTGCGTCCGCGTCTACACCCAGACGCCCAAGAAGCCGAACTCCGCGCTGCGCAAGGTCGCCCGCGTCCGTCTCACCAACGGCATCGAGGTGACGACCTACATCCCCGGAGTCGGCCACAACCTGCAGGAGCACTCGATCGTCCTCATCCGCGGGGGACGTGTGAAGGACCTGCCGGGCGTCCGCTACCACGTGATTCGCGGCACCCTGGATGCCGTCGGTGTGCAGAACCGACGCCAGGGACGCTCCAAGTACGGCGCCAAGCGCCCGAAGTCTTGACGGAGGCCTGAAGAATGCCCAGGCGCAGAGAAGTCCCGAAACGCGAGGTCCTGCCGGACCCGCTCTACAACTCCCAACTGGTGACGAAGTTCGTCAACGTCATCATGAAGGACGGCAAGAAGTCGGTGGCCGAGCGCATCCTCTACGATGCCCTCGAGGCCATCCGCCAGCGCACCAACGACGACCCGATGAAGGTCTTCAAGAAGGCCGTCGAGAACGTCAAGCCCGCGGTCGAGGTCAAGTCCCGCCGGGTCGGCGGCTCGACGTACCAGGTGCCGGTGGAGGTCCGCCCCAGCCGCAAGCTCGCCCTGTCCATGCGCTGGCTCATCACCACCGCGCAGTCCCGCGGCGAGAAGACGATGCGCGCCCGCCTTGCCGGCGAGCTCATGGATGCCGCCGAGAACCGCGGCGCCGCCATCAAGAAAAAAGAAGACACGCACCGCATGGCAGAGGCCAACAAGGCCTTCGCTCACTATCGCTGGTAAAGCCGCTGGTAGGCTAGAAAAAAGAGACGGTAAGGCATCATGGCACGGCAGAGTCCCCTGAAGGACACACGCAATATCGGCATCATGGCTCACATCGATGCCGGTAAGACGACGACTACCGAGCGCATCCTTTTCTATACAGGGGTGAACTACAAGATCGGCGAGGTGCACGAAGGCACCGCGACGATGGACTGGATGGTTCAGGAGCAGGAGCGCGGAATCACCATCACTTCCGCTGCCACCACCTGCTTCTGGAAGGGCATCCGGATCAACATCATCGATACGCCCGGTCACGTGGACTTCACCGCCGAGGTGGAGCGCTCGCTGCGTGTCCTCGACGGCGCCGTCGCCGTGTTCGATTCCGTTGCCGGCGTCGAGCCGCAGTCGGAGACGGTCTGGCGCCAGGCCGACCGCTACCGCGTGCCGCGCATCGCGTTCATCAACAAGATGGACCGCATCGGCGCCGACTTCGACCGCACCGTCTCCATGATGCGCACCCGCCTCGCCGCCAACCCCGTGGTCATCCAGCTCCCCTGGGGCAAGGAGGACCACTTCCGCGGCGTGATCGATCTGATCGAGATGAAGGGCGTCGCCTACAAGGACGAGGCCCTGGGCGCGGACTACCAGCTCGTGGACATCCCCGAGGAATACCTCGACCGCTCCCACAAGATGCGCGAGCAGATGGTCGAGACGATCTCGGAGACCGACGACCAGCTCCTCGAGAAGTACCTCTCGGGCGAGGAGGTCACCAACGACGAGCTGCGCGCCGCCCTGCGCCGCGCCACGGTGGCCGGGGTGGTGCAGCCGGTGATCTGCGGCAGCGCGTTCAAGAACAAGGGCGTGCAGCCGCTCCTCGACGCGGTCGTCGCCTATCTCCCCTCGCCGCTGGACATCCCGCCGATCGAAGGCATCGATCCTCACAACGAGCAGCCGATCATACGCAGCTCGAACGACGACGAGCCCTTCGCCGGCCTGGTGTTCAAGATCATGAGCGATCCGTTCGTCGGCCAGCTCGCGTTCTTCCGCGTCTACTCGGGCCACATCGAGTCGGGCATGTCGGTGCTCAATGCCAAGAAGGGCAGCACCGAGCGCATCGGCCGGCTGCTCAAGATGCACGCCAACAAGCGCGAGGAGATCAACGAGGTTTGGGCCGGCGACATCGCCGCGGCCGTGGGTCTGAAGAACGTCACCACCGGCGAGACGATCTGCGATCCGAAGAACCCCGTGACGCTGGAGGCGATGCAGTTCCCCGAGCCGGTGATCGCGGTCTCCATTGAGCCCAAGACCAAGGCCGACCAGGAGAAGCTCGGCATGGCCCTGGCCAAGCTGATGCAGGAGGACCCCACCTTCCGCGTCTACACCGAGCCCGATACCGGCCAGACGCTGATCTCGGGCATGGGCGAGCTCCACCTGGAGATCATCGTCGACCGCCTGGTGCGCGAGTTCAAGGTGGGCGCGAACGTGGGCAAGCCGCAGGTGGCCTACAAGGAGACGCTCACCGCCGAAGCCGAGGGCGACGGCCGGTACGTCCGCCAGACCGGCGGCCGCGGCCAGTACGGCCACGCCAAGATCCGCATGCGCCCGACCACCGAGGCCGACTTCATCTTCAACAACAAGATCGTCGGCGGCTCGATCCCCAAGGAATACATCAAGCCGATCGAGCAGGGGATCAAGGAGGCGCTGGAGACCGGCCCGCTCGCGGGCTTCCCGGTGACCGGCGTCGAGGTGGACCTCTACGAAGGCTCGTACCACGAGGTCGATTCCTCGGAAATCGCGTTCAAGATCGCCGGCTCCATGGCGTTCCAGGACGCGTGCAAGAGGGCCCGCCCCGTGATCATGGAGCCGATCATGGCGGTCGAGGCCGTGACCCCCGAGGAGTACATGGGCTCCATCGTCGGCGACATCACCTCGCGCCGCGGCCGCATCCAGAGCATGGAGGCGCGCGGCAACGCCCAGGTGATCAGCGCCCGGGTCCCGCTGTCGGAGATGTTCGGCTACGCGACCGACCTGCGCTCCATGTCGCAGGGTCGCGCCAACTACACCATGCAGTTCGCGGCCTACGAGCAGGCCCCCAAGAGCGTAAGCGAAGAGATCGTGGCCAAAGCCGCAGGGTGAGGTCCGGTTCCTGAGAGATACCGCGAGGAGAGATCATGGGCAAGGAAAAATTCAATCGGTCCAAGCCGCACGTGAACGTCGGCACCATCGGACACGTGGATCATGGAAAGACGACGCTGACGGCGGCGATTACCCGCGTTCTGGCGGGCAAGGGGCTGGCCAGTTTCGTGGCGTTCGACCAGATCGACAAGGCTCCCGAGGAGCGCGAGCGCGGCATCACCATCGCGACCGCCC
>DASUNJ010000381.1:0-5874 GCA_036277235.1 Thermoanaerobaculia bacterium
TATCTGGCACTTCTCTTCCGCGGGCCTTTGCGATGCACCGGAAGGCTTCATCCGGCTCTCCGCCGGCTGAGACGAGCAAAGCGGCGACTGCCAGGGACGATCTGCCGATTCCCTGGCGGCAATGAATGCCGACGTTCTTCCCCGACTCGAGCGCCGACTCCAGGCCGTCGAGGAAGCTGGCGAACTCCGCCCTCGAGGATGGGACCCCGTAGTCGGGGATTGGAAAAGCGCGGAATTCGAGCCCCTCCCGCTCGGAAAGGCCTTTTTCCTGTTGAAGTCCGAGCTCGGCCGTTTCGTCAGGAGTCAGCAGCGAGGCGACCAGGTCCAGGCCGGCGTCCAGCCAGGACTTCACCTCGTCTTGAAGCCAATCGCCGCCTCGGGGTCGTGGAACGATTCCCAGACGGCCCCGCCACGGACCTGGAACCCAGTAGACCTCGGTCTTCATGACTGAATACCTGTCTTGGCGACGTTCATTCCAGAAGCTCCCGCGGCAGCCCATCGACGTCCACTCCACGCTCCCGGAGCAGGTAGACGCGATGATGTCCATCCATGATAGTCCCATCTGGCTTCACCTTGAGCGCTCCAGGCTCCCCCGGGCGCAATGACCTGACCAGCTCCTCGATCGACAACCTGCTCAGGGTAGCCAGCTTCGGCTGGCTCAACGAGCTCGCGGGATGCAATGACTTCAGGGGAACATTCGGCATCGTGAAAACATAACACTGGTATCGCCGGGCATGCCGCTTTGCCGGGGTTCCGTAGTGATTTCCAGGGGCCGGAAGTCAGATCCGAGCGGCCTGAGATGACTTCCGTGTACAGGAAAGTCACTTTTCTGTACAGAAAGGTCACTTCCGGGACCAGAGAACTGACTTCGGAGCGCAAAGAAGTGACTTCCGGGGGCAGGAAACTGGCTCCAGGGTGCAGGTAAGTGACTTCAGAGGGCGCGTAAGTGACTCCGGGGCACAGGTAAGTGACTTCCGTGTACAAGAAAGTGACTTTCCTGTACAGAAAAGTGACTTCCGGACGCTGGAAAGTGAGCTCCAGACCGGGGGAGCCGTCCGGCCCCCCCGCCCCTTGAGGGTTTCCGCGAATCAGTTGTTGGCTGGAGCCGCCGCGATGGCCAGGCCCTTCGCCTCTTCGTAGCAGGCCGAGGCGACCGGGCTGTCCTTTTTCAGGCCCAGGGCCATCCAGCAGGCGTCCATCGCGCCCTTCCGGTTGCCCTTCTCGATCGACATCTGGCCGATGGCTACCAGCGCGTCATGGTTCGGGTGCAGCGCATTGGAGCTCTGGAACTCGGCCCAGGCCTTGTCCAGGAGCTTCGCTTTCTTCTTGGCGTCGGTTTCCTTGTCGGCCTTGTTCTTGAATCGCAGACCCTTCGCGAGGTGGTCGGCGGCCCTCACCTGCGGATCCTTGTAGTTGCCGCCGAAGCTGTCGTTCGATGCGACGCCCCGGTCTCCGGTCGGACTTCCGAATTGCGCGCTCGCCGGAACGGCAAGCGCCAGGGTCAGGACGGCAACGGCGAAGAGCTTCTTGAAGGTGTTCATGACCAGCTTCTCTCCTTTGTTGGGTGACGGACTGCGCCTTCTTGCAACTTCTGTGTATACGCGTCCGGTAGTGACTTTGTTTGAGGTTTCATTTCGTGCCGTCCTCCAGACGGGTCGGGTACCCCCTTGAAACCTGTACTTGCGCACCTGATTGCGAGTGTGATGCCTGCCTCCATGAAACGTTTCCGCTGAAACGTGCAATCCTTAGTGAAACGCCGGTCCCGCGGGCTTTTCCCCGTTGACGTGCGTAGAGGAGGTGCCCGAATTGAGCCAGTCTCGCCGTTTTGGATTGTCCTCTGGAGTGGTCGCTTCAGTCCTCCTTCTCCTGTCCTGCCTTCCCGCGGCCGGCCAGGCCCGGGCCTCCAAGGTCCAGGAGGTGATCGAGGGCTGGTCTCCGCAGACACACCTCTGGGTGATCGGCGACGTCGAGCTGCCGGATAGGACGCTCGCGGAGCTGGAGGCCTGGCTGGAGGGCCGGCACTGGACGGTGCTCCTGGTCCAGGACGCGACGGGGCAGCGGTTCAAGAACGTGGACGGGGAGGTCTGGGAAGGGGCGGACGCCATCGAGTACGGAACGGGACAGGGGGTGGCCCAGGCGCCCGGATTCGCCGGCCAGGTCCATCCGGACACCGGGGAGCCGGACGGGGCGATCCTCTCCATCGTGCTCGCCCAGCGCGTCCTCTGCTACACGGGATCCAGGGCGCAGGACTCCCGCGGGGTGGGTGATGAGGCGTTCGTGGGGAACCTCGACCAGTGGGCCATCGCGGCCCTGCGCAACGGCAGGGACGTCGTCTCGGCGGTCAAGGACACGGTGACGAACGTCGACGTCCGGCTGTCGGAGGCCATTGTCCAGGAGCGTGAGCGGGCGGCGCACCTCCAGGAGGATGCCCGGCGCCGGATCGAGGAGGCCGGGGCCCGCCTGCAGCGGCTGCGGCGCCATGAGCTCGCGGGGGAGGCACGCGCAGAGATCGGGCATGCCTCGCAGGTGCTCGCGGCGGCCGAGCAACTGTACCGGGAGGCGAACGTCGGGTACGTCGACCAACTGGACCGCGCTTCAGGATCTCTCACCAACGCGGAAGCCGCGGTCCGCCGCGCCGAGCGGCGGGCAGCTCTCCGGGAAGACTTCCTCGTCTTTCTCGGGCTGTGCCTGCTGGGGGGGCTGGTGTGCCTCGCCTGGCTCCTCAATCGCCGCCGCCGTCCGGTCAAGAAGGAGGCCGAGGCGCTCCTCGATTCCTGGCAGACGGCGCTGGACCGCAAGCTGGAGGCGCTCTTCGGCGAGCTGGAGCGGCGGGTCGAAAGGCTGGTCGGCCCTTTGTCGGGAGACCGCCGGTTTTCCGGGGAGACCGGGGAGCTCGCCCGGCAGGTGAGGACCGACGTGGGCTCGCTGACCCTCCTCTGGACCAGCGGCCGCGCCGTGCTGGAGCAGGCGGGGGAGCGCGTCCGGCCACGGCGAATCGGGCCGGTCCTCTACAACTTCTTCTTACCTGGTAATTACAGACGGGGCCTCGCGCTCCTCCGGGACGAGCCGGTGCCGTTCGACCCTGCCGAGGGCCTCCCTCGCCTGTTCAGCCATGAGCGGACCTGGCGCGAGGACCTGCTGGGTGACCTGGCCAGCTACGAGCCCTTCCGGAAGTCGTTCGAGGAGGTGATGGAGGAGTTCCACACCCGGGCGGCGCGGGCGGCCGGGGCGCTCGACGAGATCGAGGCCGCGCTGCGCGAGCTGCCCCTTCTCGTGGAGAAGACCGGCGAGAGGATCTGGCAGACGGGGCTCCAGAAGGAGTACCTGGCCGACGGAGCGGGGGACGGCCTCTTCCTGGTGCCGGCGGTCTTCTCCCGGGTCCTCCCGGCGGCCGAGGCGGCGCTGGAGGAGGCGCGGGGGACCGCGTCCACCGATCCCGTGGGCACCTGGAAAGGGAGCGGCGCTCGGGCCGAGCGCCTGGCGGCCGACGGCTGGCGCCTGGCCGGTCTCTGTCGCAGTGCGCGCTCGGCCGTGATGCCGGGGGTTCAGCCCGCCGAGATCCGGTTGCGGGAGGCGGGATTCGCCACCGCCTGGATCGGCGAGGGGCTCCGCGCCCTCTCCGAGAAAGCCGCCGAGCTCGCCTCCCGGGCTGCGGAGGAGGCAGTCTCCGCGGAGATCGAGACGCTGGCGGTGGACCTCGCCGCGTTCCAGGAGCTGACCGGAGGGGTCGCCACGATGCGCTCGCGGATCGTGGCGGACGAGAGCCGGGTCGAGTCCTCTCGTGCCGAGATGGGCACCGCCCTCGGCCTCGCTCCGAACCTCCTCCTCCGGGAGGCCGGGTCCGACCCGTCGGAAAGACTGACGGCCGCGGCCCTCCACGCTGCCGAGGCCGAGGCGCGATTGGGCCGGGGCGAGGTGGAGCCGGGCGCGGAGGCCCTGGAGAGCGCCGACCGGCGAGCTACCGAGGCCGAGGCGATCGTGGACGCCAGCCGGAAGACCTTCGAGGAGAGGGAGACGGCGGTCGCGGCGCGGCGAGCCGAGAGCGAGCGCCTCGCGGCGTTGCTCCCGGAGCACGAGCTCGTTCTTGCCGGGACCCTGGAGGCCTACGCGGAGAGCGCGCTGGGTTCGGCCTGGGACAACGTCGACGAGACGCGGCAGGAGATCGCCGCCGCCCGGGGCAAGCTCGATCTGGCCGAGGCCGGCATCCGGGAGGGCCGGATGCTCGCCGCGGCGTCGCTGCTCGGAGAGGTCCGGTTCCACCAGGAGCAGGCCGGCTTGCGCCTGGCGGAGGTCAAGGAGACCCGCGCCCGGCTGGACCGCGCCCGAGAGGACAACGGCGTCCTGCTGGCGGAGCTGGAGGCGCGCACCTCGTCGCTCGGCCCCGATCTCTCCGGCGATCCTCGGATCACGCGGCCGACCCTCTCCGCTTTCGAGGAAGCGGCGGGTCGGGTCCGCACCGTGCGGGAGTGGATCGGCGCGGGGCGTGAAGATCCCCTGCGGGCGGGGCAGGAGCTCCTCGCCGCCCGGGAGGGATTGAACCGGGCAGCGGCGCTGGCCCCGGAGGACCGGAGGCTTCACGGCGAGGCCGCGCGGCAGATCGAGGAGGCCGGCGGGAAGGTCGCGGAAGCGACCGGCTGGTCCGGCTCCTACGGGGTCTTCATCCTCGGGCAGCCGGGTGTGGCCGCCCTGGAGAGAGCCAGGACCCTGCTCGGGCAGCAGCTCTACGCCGAGGCTCGGGAGAGCGCCCTCGCGGCCACCACGGAGGCCGACTCGGCGCTCAGCCAGGCTCTTGCAGAGGTGGCGCGCCGGCGCGCGGAGGAGGAAGCGGAGGAGCGCCGCCAGGATCAGGCGCGCAGGGCCGAAGAGGCCCGCAGGCAGTCCAGCTCCAACTCCTCGAGCTCCTTCAGCTCGCGGAGCTCGGGGTCGAGCAGCAGCTCCGGATCGAGCTCCAGATCGAGCAGCAGCAGCTCGGGGTCCGGCCGGTCGAGCTATGGGGGGAGCAAATTTGGCAGCGGCAGGTCGCGCTGGTGAGTACCCCCTTTTGTCGCGCGAAGCACTCTCTTGGGGTAGAGACTCTCTAGCAATCCAAGGAGGAAAGATGTCGCGCAAGACAATGTTGGTACTGGCCCTGGCTTTGCTGTCGCTCGCTCCCGGTGCGTTTGCCATCACCTTTGGCGTGCCAGACGGCGGCGACCATCCGAACGTGGGGGGTGTGGTCGTCGACATCGACGGCGAGAAGTTCCTGGTGTGCACGGGCACGCTGATCTCCCCGACCGTGTTCCTCACGGCCGCGCACTGCATCTTCGACGGCGACTACTTCGTCTCCTTCGACGCGGAGATCACCGCGAGCTCGAAGCTCCACCCGGGCACACCGTTCGTCCATCCAGACTTCACGTTCTCCCAGAACGACCCGCACGATGTGGCGGTGATCGTGTTCGCGAAGTCGGTGAAGGGGATCACGCCGGCCGCGCTGCCGTCGGCCGGCCTGCTGAACAACCTGAACCTCAACGGCCAGAAGTTCACGGGCGTGGGCTACGGCCTGCACGAGCGGGTGCACACGCCCGGCGGGGGTGCGCCGCTCTTCGAGGACAACAACGAGCGCTGGCGCTCGGTGTCGGACTTCAACGCGCTGAGCTCGGCCTGGCTGCGGCTGTCGCAGAACCCGGCGACCGGCAACGGCGGCACCTGCTTCGGCGACTCGGGCGGCCCGAACTTCCTCGGCGCCGGCAACAGCGAGACGCCGATCATCGCCGCGCTCACGATCACGGGCGACGCCGTCTGCCGGGCGACCAACGTGACCTACCGGCTGGACACGCCGCAGGCGCGGTCGTTCCTGGGCGTCTTCGTGACGTTGCCCTAACCTCTCAGTTCCAA
>DASUNJ010000382.1:0-14251 GCA_036277235.1 Thermoanaerobaculia bacterium
ACGCTTTTGAACATCAACGCCGACACGGTCGCGTCCGCCCTCGCCGTGGGCCTGCGCGCCGAGAAGCTGATCCTGATGACCGGGGCCACCGGCGTGCTGGAGCGGGCGGACGACCCGGGATCGCTCGTCTCCTACACCGATCTCGCCGGGCTGCGCCGCCTGCGCGAGCAGGGGGGCTTCGTCCAGGGGATGCTGCCCAAGGCGAGCGCCATCGAGTCGGCGGTGCTCGGCGGCGTGCGGCGGGTACACATCGTCGGGGCCGACATGCCCGACAGCCTTCTCGCCGAGGTCTTCACGAACCAGGGCGTCGGGACCATGGTGGTCGAGGACGTGGGGACTCTGTCCCCAGCCGAGCAGGCCGCGGGGCACCTCGCAGGAGCGCTCCGGTGATCCTGCCCGAGCGCGAGATCCTGGCCCTGCACCGGGCGATCGTCGGCATCCCCTCGGTGTCCGGGAGCGAGGCGGAGCTGGCCGGCTTCTTGGAAGAACGCCTGCGGCAGCGGGGCGCGGCGCCGATCCGGGTGGGGGAGAGCGTGCTCGCTCTTCACGGGGAGGGACCGCTCCTCCTCCTCGACACCCATCTCGACACCGTACCCCCGGCGCCCGGCTGGACGCGCGACCCGTGGGCTGTGGAGGTGGTGGACGGCCGCGTGATCGGCCTCGGCTCGAACGACGCCAAGGCCTCGGTGGCTGCCATGATCGCGGCCTTTCTCGCGTTCCAGGAGGTAGACCTGCCGTTCACCCTCGCCCTGGCGCTCGTGGAGGGCGAGGAGACGCGGGGCACGGGCACGGAGGCGGTTTTGAAGGAGCTGGCGGCACGGGGTCTCCAGATCGAGGCCACGGTCGTGGGCGAGCCCACCGGCCTCGACGTGGCCGTAGCGCAGAAGGGGCTGATGGTGCTGGAGCTGGCCGCCCGCGGCGATGCCTGCCACGCCGCGCACGCCGCCGCGCTCGGCGCCGCCAACGCCGCGCGGCTCCTCGCCCGCGACCTGGTCGCGTTGGAAGGGATCGACTTCGGGCCGGCTCATCCCCACCTGGGGCCGATCACGCTGGAGCCCACGCAGGTCAAGGCGGGCACGGCGCGCAACGTGGTGCCGGCCGAGGCCACGGCCATCCTCGACGTGCGCAGCACGCCCGCCCTGCCGCGGAGCGAGATCGTGCGGCGCATCCGGGAGCGGATTCAAGGCGAGCTGCGGGTGCTCTCGGACCGGCTGCTGCCCGCGGAGACGCCGGCCGGCGCGGCGATCGTCGAGGCCGCCCGCCGCTCCCTGCCGGGTGTCCGCCTCTACGGTTCGTCGACGATGTCCGACATGGCCCTCCTTGGCGACGGTGCGATCAAGTGCGGGCCGGGGCGCAGCGAGCGCTCCCACACGCCGGACGAATTCGTGCTGGAGGAAGAGGTGCTCGACGGCGCCCGCTTCTACACCCGCCTGATCGGCGCCTACGCGGAGCTGCGCGACCCCGCGGCCAACGCCGCCTTTCTGACCGCGGTAGGAGGAGCGCGGTGACACGCCTCTGGGACAAGGGGGAGCCGCTCGACGAGAGGGTGCTCCGCTACACGGCCGGCGAGGACCACCTCCTCGACGCCCGCCTTGTCCCGTACGACGTGAGGGCTTCGATCGCCCATGCCGAGGTGCTGCACGGAGCGGGGCTCCTCCCTGCTGGCGACCTTACTGCGATCCGCGAGGGGCTCACGGCCCTTGCGGACAGCCATGCCGCGGGAGAATGGCGGATCGAGCTGGGGGACGAGGACGTCCACACCGCGCTCGAAAACCGTCTCGGCGAAGCCGGAGCCAATCTTCACCTCGGCCGCTCGCGGAACGACCAGGTCCTCGCCGCGCTGCGCCTCTACCTGCGCGACGAGGTCGAAGCTCTCCGCAAAGGGACACTGAAGGTTGCCGCGGCTCTCGATGCCCTGGGAGAAAGAGAGGCTTCGACGCCGCTCTCCGGCTACACCCACCAGCAGCCGGCGATGCCGAGCTCCGTCCCGCTCTGGGCCGGGGGCTTCGCCTCCGAGCTGCGCGACGACGCCGACGGTCTCGCGGCCGTGCAACGCCGTCTGGGCAAGAACCCGCTCGGATCGGCCGCGGGCTATGGCGTGCCGCTGCTGCCGATCGACCGCGAGGCCACGCGGAGAAGCCTCGGTTTCGCCGAGGTCCACGAGCCGGTGACCTCGGTACAACTCTCCCGCGGCAAGGCCGAGGCGCACGTGCTGTTCGAGGTGGTGCTGCTGCTCCAGGATCTGGGCCGGCTCGCCGCCGACCTGGTCCTCTTTGCAATGAAGGAGCTGGGCTTCGTGACGCTGAGCCCGGAGATGACCACGGGCTCGTCGATCATGCCCCAGAAGCGCAACCCGGACGTCTTCGAGCTGGTCCGCGGACGCACGGCCACCGGGATCGCCTGCCTCGTGGAGGTGCTGGGGATCACGGCGAAGCTCCCCTCGGGCTACCACCGCGATCTCCAGCTTTTGAAAGCGCCACTCTTCCGCGGCATCGATCTAGCTCGCGACACCCTGGGGATCATGGCGCCAGCGCTGGAAGGGGTGCGCTTCCAGCGCGTCGAGCTCGCGCCCGAGCTCAACGCGGCCGAGGAGGCCTACCGGCTGGTGCTGGAAGAGGGGATCCCCTTCCGGGAGGCTTATCGAAGGGTGGGGGAGCGGTTTACAGCCGCTCCATCTCGTCGATCCGTTCCTTGACCAAGTCGAAGCCGCCCTGCCAGAAGGCGCGGTCGCTCATGTCGATGCCGGCCTCGCGCAGGATCTCCTCGGGCCTCGCCGAGCCGCCGTAGGCGAGCATCCGCAGATAGCCGGGCTTGAAGGCCTCGCCCTCCTCCTGGAAGCGCCGGTAGAGCGCCAGCACCAGGAGCTGTCCGAAGCTGTAGGCGTAGCAGTAGAACGGCGTCGCGTAGATGTGCGGGATCGACAGCCACTCGTAGCGGAACTCGGGCGCGATCTCCACGCTGTCCCCGAACTGCTCGACCAGCTTGGCCATGTAGAGCTCGCAGATCTCCTCGGTCGAGCGGCCCTCCAGGACCGCCTTGTGCGCCTCCTGCTCGAACATCACGAAGTAGGCCTGCCGGAGCACCGTGGCGTAGACGTCGTCCACGGCCGCGGCCAGCAGCTCGCGCCGGGCGAGCGGGTCCGGCTCCTCGCGCAGCAACCGGTCGGTCATCAGCATCTCGCCAAAGACGGAAGCCGTCTCGGCCAGCGGCAGCGACGCGTGCTGGGTGAGCAGCGAATGGTGCTCCGCGAGCATGCTGTGGATCGCGTGCCCCAGCTCGTGGGCGAGGGTCGCCACGTCGCGCACCCGGCCGGCGTAGTTGACCAGCACCCATGGGGTCAGGCGCGGCAGCACCGTGGAGCAGAAGGCCCCCCCGCGCTTGCCCTTGCGGATCTCGCCGTCGAGGTGGTTCTCGGCGAAGACCCGCTCCGCCATCTGCGCGAAGCTGGGATGGAAGTCGTGGAACGTCTCCAGCACCGAGCGCACCGCGTCCGGGTACTCGATGGCCCGGTCCGAGGTGGCGAGCGGCGCGTAGAGGTCGTAGCGCCTCAGCCGGTCCATTCCCATCCGGGCCATGCCCAGCCAGCCGGCCTTGAGCCGGAAGTAGCGCTGGAAGATCGGCGCGTTCTCGCGCGACACGTCGAGCAGCACCTGCACCGCCTGGTCCGGGATGTCGTTGTCCACGTTGCGGACCGAGATCGGAGAGGGGTAGCCGCGCAGGGTCACGTTCTCGTCGTGCCAGTCGCGCACCCGGTTGGTGTAGATCTGGCCGAGGATGGTGGCCTCGCCCTCGTAGACCCGGTAGAGCTCGCGGTAGGCGGCGGCGCGGACCTCGGGCCTGGGCGAGAAGGCGTAGGCCATCAGCCCGTCGCGGGTGAGCGCCTTGGTTTCCCCATCGACGTCGAGAGTGAACTCCAGCCGGTTGGTCAGCATGGAGTAGAGGGTGTTGACGGCGCTGATGCCGTTCTCGTCCTTGAGGTTGATGATCTGCTCGGACTTCTCGTCCAGAGTGAACGGCTTCAAGCGCCGCAGGTCGCGCAGGTAGTGGAGCTGGTCGGCAGTGTCCTCACCCTGGGGCAGTCCCTGAGGCAGCAGGCGTTCGGCCTCGCCGTCGGAGAGCGCGCGCCACCAGAGGGTGAAGAAGAGGATGCGGTTGCCCGCCGAGGTCATGGCCGTGCGCACGCGGTTGCGGAAGGCCAGGGCCTCCTGGCTGCTCGTGTCGGCATAGAACCAGAGCGAGGCGTATCCCCCGACGAGGACCGTCTGCTCCATCAGGGCCTCGTACTGGCGCAGGATTTCCAGGAAGGCCGCGGGGTCCATGTCGGGATGGAGGTCGGCCCGGCGCGCTTCGAAGGCGGAGACCGCCGTCTCGATCTCGCCGAGCCGGGCGGAGATGACCTCGTCGGTCGGCTGCGCCAGGAGCTCGGAGAGATCCCAGCCCTTCAGGTCGTAGGTCGCGAAACGGGGAGGCGTCATCAAGGTTGTCGTGGTCATAGGGCTCCTAGTTCCCCGTCATTTTAGCCGAGAAGGCGAAAGGATCACCGTCGCGACGCCCTCGGTCCGCGCCAGCTCGTTGAGGGCCGGCAGGTCATTGGCGAAGATCTGGGCGAGCTTCGCCAGCTCCGCGTCGATGGCCCGGGTCAGCTCCTGCTTGACCTGGACCGCCTGGTCCGTGGGCCGGGCGTCGCCGAAGCCGCCCACCGAGGCGGCCAGCGCGTTGAGCTTGTCGTTGAGGCGGACCGGGAAGTTCAGCGGGTCCTGCGAGCTCCGGTTCCTGGTCTGGTAGAGCGCCTCTTCGACCTTGGTCATCTTCTCGTCGAGCGCCTTGGCCGCATCCAGCAGCTTGGCATGCTCCTCCTCCGCCTCCAGGTCTTCGATCCGTTTCTTCAGGCCGTCGAGCTGGCCCCGCACGTCCCGCACCTGGCGGATGGCGTCGTGGGTCTCGTCGAGCTTGGCCCGGACGTCCATCAGGAAACGGTGCTGGGTCTCCAGGTCTTCCAGGGTGACGGTGCCGCGCGGGTTCTTGAGGATCTTCAGCGGCGCGGTGCGCGTGACGTCCCCCACGGTCAGACGGACCTGGTAGTCGCCGGGGAGGACGAGCGGCACGATCGGATCGCCGGACCAGAGGATCATGCCGGGGAAGGTCTTGCCCTTGGAGTAGAACAGGTCCCAGACGAAGCGGTTCAGCCCGGCCTCCATGGGCGCCTGCTGCTCCTCCTCGTCCTCCTTCCTGGCCTGCTTCTCCGTGGCTGCTGCGGTCCCTTCGGCCGTCTTCTTGAGCACGCCTTCCGGGGGAGTAGCAAGCTCAGCCTCTTCTTCTTCCGATTGATCCTCCTCGAGGCCTTCGGTGCGCGCCTCGGCCTTCTCCGCGGGCCTGGTGCCGGCGGGCTTGCCGGAGAAGCTGCGGACCACCTTGCCGTCGCGGTCGAGGATCTCCAGCCTGGCCTTCTTGGCCACCTCGGGAGTGGGCGCCGTGTCGAGGAAGTAGTAGACGACCGCGCCGCCGGGCGGGTTGGTGCCCTGGTTGCGCGCCGCGGCGGCGCCGGCGTCGAACCCTCCGCCGCCGACGCGGTAGACCGGGGCCGGCTCGAACAGGTGCGGCGTTTTCCCGGACCAGTCGTCCGGAAGCTGCCGGAGGTTTGTCAGCCCGTTCAGGATCCAGTAGCTCCGGCCCTGGGTGGCGGCGATCAGCTCGTCGTCCCTGACGGCGAGGTCGGTGATCGGGACGATGGGCAGGTTGAGCTGCAGCGGCTGCCAGCGCCCGCCGTCGTCGAAGGAGACGTAGACGCCGCGCTCCGTGCCCGCGTAGAGCAGGCCGCGGCGGACCGGATCGGCCCGCACCACGCGCGTGAAGTGCATGGGGTCGATGCCCTGATCGATGCGCTTCCAGGTGGCGCCGTAGTCGGTGGTCCGGTACAGGTAGGGATGGAAGTCGTCGGACTTGTACTTCGTGCCGGCGACGTAGAGGCCCCCCTTCTCGAACGGGTGCGGGTCGAGGCTGTTGATCAGCATCCACTCCGGCATGCCCTTGGGCGTCACGTCCTTCCAGGTCTTGCCCGCGTCGCGGGAGACGTGGACCAGGCCGTCGTCGGAGCCGGCCCAGAGGAGCCCCTTCTCGAGCGGCGACTCGGCCGCGGCGAAGATGGTGCCGTAGTACTCGACCGAGGTGTTGTCCTTGGTGATCGGACCGCCGGAGGGGCCCTGCTTGGACTTGTCGTTGCGGGTCAGGTCGGGCGAGATCGGCTCCCAGGTCCGGCCCTCGTTGGCCGTCTTGAAGAGGACGTTGCCCGCCGCGTAGAGCGTGTCCGGGTCGTGCGGCGAGAAGAAGATCGGGTAGTTCCACTGGAAGCGGTACTTGAGCTCGGCCGCGCCCCAGCCCATGGGATCGTCCGGCCAGGCGTTGACGTCGCCGGCCTCGCCGGTCTCGTGGTTGAGCCGCACGAGGAGGCCGCCATACGAGCCGCCGTAGACGATGTCCGGGTTCTGCGGGTCGGCCACGACGTGGCCGCTCTCGCCGCCGGCCGTCTCTTCCCAGTCGCGGAACCCGATGCCCGGGCCGTCCACGGACCGGCTGCGGATGCGCAGCGCGCTGTTGTCCTGCTGGCCGCCGAGCAGCCGGTAGGGGAAGTCGTTGTCGGTCGAGACGCGGTACATCTGCGCGGTGGGCTGGTTGTCCTGGCCCGTCCACGTCCGGCCGCCGTCCATGGAGACGTTGGCGCCGCCGTCGTTCGCCTCGATCATGCGCAGCGGGTCGGCGGGATCGATCCACAGGTCGTGGTTGTCGCCGTGCGGCGTGCGGATCGCGGTGAAGGTCTTGCCGCCGTCCTTGGAGCGGTGGAACCGGACGTTGACCACGTACACCGCCTCCTCGTCCCGGGGATCGGCGTAGATGCGGGTGTAGTACCAGGCGCGCTGGCGCAGCTCGCGCTCTTCGTTTGTCTTCGTCCAGGTCCGGCCGCCGTCGCGCGAGCGGAGCACGCCGCCCTCCTCGGCCTCGACGATGGCGTAGACGTCCTCGGGGTTGGTGGGCGAGACCGTGACGCCGATGATGCCGAGCGGCCCCTTGGGCATGCCGGGGTTCTTCGTCAGCTCGAGCCAGGTGTCGCCGCCGTCCGTGCTCTTCCAGAGCGCGGAGCCGGGGCCGCCGCTCTCCAGGCTGTACGGGGTGCGGCGCACGCGCCAGGTGCTGGCGTAGAGGATCCGCGGGTTGGTGGGGTCGAGGATCAGGTCGACGGCGCCGGCGTTCTCGTTGACGAAGAGGATGCGCTCCCAGGTCCTGCCGCCGTTGCGGGTGCGGTAGACGCCGCGCTCGGGGTTGGGGCCGAAGAGGTGCCCGAGGACCGCGGCATAGACGAGGTCGGGGTCCCTGGGGTGGATGCGCACGCGCGGGATGTGCCGCGACTCCGGCAGGCCTGCATGGGTCCAGGTCTTGCCGGCGTCGGTGGACTTCCACATGCCGTCGCCATGGGAGACGTTGCCGCGGACGGTCTTCTCGCCGGTGCCGACGTAGACCACGTTGGGATCGAGCTCCGACACGGCCACGGCGCCGATCGAGCCGCCGAAGAAGCCGTCGGACACGGGCTTCCAGTTGCGGCCGCCGTTCGTGGTCTTCCAGACGCCGCCGCCGACGGAGCCGAAGTAGTAGGTGTCGCGGTCGGCGGGAAGGCCGGTGACCGCGGCCGAGCGGCCGCCGCGGTAGGGGCCGACCTCGCGCCACTCCAGGGGCTTCCAAAGGTCGGGATCGAGGTTCCGGGCCTTCTTCTCGGCCGTCTTTTCGGCAGCATGGCCGGCCATCGGAAGGACCGACAGGCACAGGGCGAGGGTCAGCAGAGAACGGCGAAGGGAAAGCGGCATGTCTCTCCTCGTGCTCCTGAGAAAAGGAAGAGCCCGGCGTGCCGGGCTCGAACGGGCCAGGGGGCAATCAGGGATAGTCGTCGAGCTGGTCGTACTGGATGCCGCAAGGCAGATACAGGTTGAAAACCGGCTGCTCGATGATCTCGGCGAAGCCGAGGAGGATGGGACCGTACTCCTCGATGCCGGAGCGGCCGGCCTCGATCTCGTCGAAATCCTCCCTGGAGATCCCGAGCTGCTGCGCGAGCTGGTCGGCCGTCAACTGCTTGCGCTCGCGGTGCTTGCGGATCAGCTCGCCCGCCTGGCCCGGCTTGCAGTCCTTGGACTTGCCGCTATCGGCCAGCAGGCGAGAGGTGGGCGTCTCGAGCTTGACGGCGCTCTGGAAGAGAAGAGGCCCCCATTTCTCGACGGGCGAGCTCCCGTCTTCGATCTCGGCGTACTTGTCTTCCGGAATCCCCAGGCGGGCCGCGGCGTCCGCCGGGGCGACCTTCTTGCGTTCCCTTTCCTTCTTCATCACCTGTCCGAGCTTCATGTTCTCCTCCTTGCGTGGGCGGAGGGATGCTAGCACAGGGGTCTGCTAGCGTTTGCGCTCGGTGGACAGGGACTTGAGGGCGTCGATCGGCCGGCGGTCCGGGCTCATCAGCTTGATCGCCCGGCGGAGGTGGTCCTCGGCCTCGGCGTAGTTGCCCACCTGGCGCTCGATCTCGCCGGCGTAGTAGGCGGCGAGGCCGCAGTTGGGATCGCGGCGCAGGGTCTCCTGCAGCTCCTTGACGGCCTTGGGCGCGGCGGCGCTGGAGTTGAGGAAGCGGCACCAGGCGAGCTCGGCGGCGTAGAGGCTGTTCTGGGGATCGCAGTCCGAGGCGAACTCCAGGAGCATGAGGGCCTCCTTGGGCTTGCCCGCCTCCAGGGCCGCCTTGCCCTTCCTGAACTGCGCCTCCGAGTCGAGCAGGTCGGTCTTGATCTGGTGCATCGACGGCGCCTTGCGCGCCCTCTCCTCGCGCAGGGTCTTGCGCCGGAAGAGGAGGGTGTTGCGCTTCTCGGCGTCGGTCAGCTCGCCGTAGGCCTGGGCGCCGGCCAGGAAGAGGTCCTGGGCCTTCTCCTCGACGCCGGCCAGCTCCGGGATCTGGAAGCTCCAGGGGGCAAAGCGCCGGGCGAATTCCAGGAACTTCTGGTGGACGGCCGGCAGCGCCGCCTCTTCCGGCACGCCGAGCAGGTCGAAGGCGTCCTGCCGGCGGTAGACGAGGTAGGCCTGCATGACGTCGTTGCGCCGGCGCTCCGTCTCCCCTGGGACAACGGCGGGCACCGATGCCGGCGACATTGCCGGGATTGGCATCGGTACCGGCTGCGTCGCCGCGGTCGGCTGGGGCGGGGGAGTCTTGAGGATCGGTCCCCGGAAGCTGCCGGTGGAGCTCAGCGAGACGGTATTGCTCGCCGAGCCTGGGGGAAGTCGACTCTCGGGCACGATCAGCCCGAGGACCATGAGAGCGTAGAGGAGACGGCTGATCTCGTCGACCGAGAGCCCGGTGGCCTCCGCCATCTCGCCCATGCGCCGGCCGGGCCGGGCGGCTTCGACGAGCTGCGACTGGCGCTGCGACAGGCGGATCTCTTCGAGCGGGATGGGCGGGTCGGGGTGGAGGCAGAGCCGCTGGCCGACGAGCGGGCCCACGGCCATGTCCACCTCTTCCTGCGGCGCGAGCTTGGTGACGCCGGTCAGGATGAGCTGGGGGACCTTGATCTTGAGCGACGACTCTCCGGTGGGCAGGTCGCCGTCGGCCTGGAAGTCCCCTTCGCGCCAGGTGAACAGGTCCAACAACTTCTTGGCGAGGTTGGCCTGCAGGATCCTGAACAGGTCGTCGGGCGTGACGAGGCCGCGCTCCAGCAGCTCCTCGCCCAGGGGGATGCCGCGCGACGCGGCCCGGCCGAGGGAGGCCGTGAAGTCCTCGTCGCTGAGCTTGCCCTCGATCACCATGTAGCGGCCGAGGGTCTCGTGGACCAGGTTGGACCGGCAGTCCACCGGCACGCCGTGGTCGAAGGCAACCTTCTTCCAGACCTGGCGCCGGCGGATTTCGAGCACGCCGGTCCGGCGATGGACGGCCTGCGCCAGGAGCAGGGGCGCGATGGGCACCTCCTGGAGAGTTCCGGCCTCCATCTGCGAGATGGCGTCGAGCTGCTCGGGTGTCGGGATCACCTGTAGGAAAGGCTAGCACACTAGAATGCCGCCCATGGCAACCCACTTCCTCTTCGACGGCCCCGAGCCAGGGGCACAGGGCATCACCGTCGTCCTCGCCCATGGCGCCGGCGCGCCCATGGATTCCCCGTTCATGAACGTCATGGCCCGCGGCCTTGCCGCCGAGGGGCTGCGGGTCGCCCGCTTCGAGTTCCCCTACATGCGGGTGCGGCGGGAGGAGAAGCGCAACAAGCCGCCGGACCGCGAGCCCGTGCTCCGGGAGGCCTGGCTCTCCGCGATCTCGGAGCTCGGGGGAGGCGAGCGCCTCATCATCGGCGGCAAGTCCATGGGCGGCCGCTTCGCCAGCATGGTCGCGGACGAGGCCGGGGTCCGCGGTCTCGCCTGCCTGGGCTACCCGTTCCACCCGCCGGGCCAACCCGGCAAATTGCGGGTCGCGCACCTGGAGCACCTGAAGACGCCCGCGGTGTTCGTCCAGGGCACGCGCGATCCGTTCGGCACCCGCGAGGACGTCGCCGGGTACGCGCTCTCGCCCGCCATCCGCTTCGTCTGGCTGGAGGACGGCGACCACTCCTTCAAGCCTCGGGCTTCGTCGGGAAAGACGGAGCGGGGGCACCTGGAGGAGGCGGTGCGGGCGGTGGCGGAGCTCGCCAGGGGATGACGGGGGAGCTTGCCGCTCTCGGGGCCGCGGCCTCCTGGGCGGTCACGGCGCTCGCCATCGAGGGCGGAGCGCGGCGCATCGGCTCGCTGACCGTCAACCTGGTGCGGCTGATCTTCGGGTTCGCCTTCCTGTCGCTGGCGGCGCTCGTCGTCCGCGGCGTCCTCCTGCCCGTGGATGCCACGGCGCACAACTGGGCGTGGCTCGCGGTTTCCGGGCTGGTGGGCTTCACCTTCGGCGACCTGTGCCTCTATCGTGCCTACGTGGTCCTGGGGCCGCGGCTGTCGAGCCTGATGATGGCGCTGGTGCCGCCGATGACCGCCCTCATCGGCTGGGTGGCCCTGGGCGAGACGCTGACCCGCCGCGATTTGCTGGGCATGACGCTCACGATCGTGGGCATCGGCTGGGCCATCCTGGAGCGCGGCCGCCGTACCGAGATACTGGCCGAGTCCGGCCCGCTCTCCATCTCCTTCGCGGGCGTGGCCCTCGGCTTCGGCGGCGCGCTCGGCCAGGCGGTCGGGCTGATCCTCAGCAAGATCGGGATGGCGGGCTACGACGTCTTCGCCGCGACCCAGGTGCGGGTCCTCGCGGGGGCCGTGGGCTACGCGCTCCTCTTCTTCGCGCTCAAGTGGTGGCCCAACGTGCGGACCGGCATCCGCGACGGCAAGGCCCTGGGCTTCTCCGCGCTGGGCGCCTTCTTCGGCCCGTTCCTGGGCGTCTCCCTGTCGCTGATCGCCGTCCGGGAGACGGTGGCGGGAGTCGCGGCCAGCATCATGGCGCTCACGCCGGTCCTCATCATTCCGCTGGTGATCGTGCTCAGGAAGGAGAGGGTAGGCATCGGCGGCTTCGCCGGCGCCCTGGTCGCGGTCATCGGGGTGGCGCTGCTCTTCCTCTGACGGTCAGTACAGGTCGAACAGGAGGATCCGCCCTTCCAGGGGACCGTTCATGACGGGGATGCGCCTCCTGGGGCGCAGCCCGATCTGCTTGCCGCGGTCCTCGCCGGCGAGCACCACGGCCTTCCACCCCTTGAACCGCTGCTTCAGCAGGTCTCCCAGCTCCTTCCAGCGCTCGGCGTCCGTCCCGATCCTCTCTCCGTGCGGAGGATTGATGAGGACGAGGCCGGGAGCATCAGGAGGGTGCACGTCCGCGGCTTTGTCCTTGGTGAGGGCGGCGCGGTCCAGGACTCCCGCCTTTTCCAGATTGGTGCGCGCCGCGGCGAGCGCTTCTCCGGAGAAGTCGTTGCCGTAGAGGCGGACACCCGGGCCGGGGACGGGGAGCGGCTCTTTCTTCACGGACTCGAAGGCGTGGCGGTCGTAGGCGGGCAGGCGCTCGAAGGCCCAGGTCCGGCGCAGCTTGCCGGGCGCCTGGCCGAGCGCGAGCCAGGCCGCCTCGATCAGCAGCGTGCCCGAGCCGCACATCGGGTCCACCACCGGGCCCTGGCCGTCCCAGCCCGAGGCGAGGACGCAGGCCGCGGCGATCTGCTCGCGCACGGGCGCGGCCGTGGTGATGACGCGGTAGCCCCGCCGGTCCAGGGGCTCTCCCGACGTATCGAGCAGAAGTGTCGCCTGGTTTCTAAGGAGCCTTACCCTGAGATGGAGGTCGGGGTCGTCGCGGTCCACGGTCGAGCGCTTGCCGTAGTGGTCGCGCTGGCCATCCACGAGGCCGTCCTTGACCGAGAGCGCGGCCCAGCGCGTGTCGCGGACCTCGGAGGCGGTCGCGGTCGCCTTGACGGCGAAGCTGCGGTCGGGGTGGAGGAGCCGCGCCACGTCCACCTCGGTGCGGAGAAGGCCGGGGGCGCGCATCCGGCCGCTCACGAGCGCCCGCGCTCCTGCCGCGAGCGAGGGGCCGTCCGTCGCCTCCCACGAGCCCAGCTCCACGAGCACCCGGTTGGCCGTGCGCAGCCGCCAGTTGGCCCGCCAGCAATCCTTCCAGTGTCCCCGGAACGCCACGGCGCCGCGCTGCTTTTCCGTCTCCTCGACGCCGAGCGCGCGCAGCTCCGCCTCCAGGATCTCCTCCAGGCCGAGGACGCAGGTGGCGACGATTCCTAAGGACATGACCTAGCCGCGCTGGCGCTCGAGGAAGGGGAGGACGATCCGCAGCAGCTCCTCGGGCTTCTCCTCCATGGGCGCGTGGCCGACGCCCTCCATCAGGACGAACTCGGCGCTGGGCATGCGCGCCGCAGCCCTGCGGCCCGATTCGGCCGAGATCAGCTCGTCCTCGGCCCCCCAGACGACCAGTGCCGGCATCCGGATCTCCTCCAGCACGACCGGCTCGGAAACGGTGCGCGTCGGCGCCGTGAGGCCGTGGTAGGCATCGACCACCCCTTCGACGCGGATGCGCTCGTAGTATTCGTGGACCAGCTCCGGCGTGACCAGCGAGTCGTCGTGGAAGGAGTGCCGGAGCGCGCGGCGCACCGTGTTCGGGCGCAGCACGAACGAGCGCAGGTAGAGGCCGACGAGCGGCTTGACCGAGGCGGCGCGGCTGCGCCGGTCGTTGGCATAGGTCGGAGCCGAGCTGTCCACCAGGACCAGCGAGCGCACCCGTTGGGGATACCGCGAGGCGATGAACAGCGACAGCCCGCCGCCGTAGGAGTGGCCCATGAGGTGGGCGCTGTCGAGCCCGAGCGCGTCCATGACGCGCAACACGAGGGCGGCCTGGCCCTCGCGGGTGTAGCTCTCGAACGCGCGGGGCCGCTGGGTGTAGCCGAAGCCGTTGAGATCGATTGCAACGACGCGGAAAGCGGCGGCGAGCGCCGGCATCACATTGCGCCAGGCGTAGGTCGACGCGCCGAAGCCATGGAGGAGGATCAAGGGCTCTCCCTGGCCCGCCTGCTCGATGTGGACGAGCTGGTCGCCGATCTTCAGGAAACGGTCTTCCGGCACGGTCTTCCGGATTTCGTCAAAGGTGCGGACCGAGGCGCAGCCCAGGAGGGGGAGGATGGAGGCGGCGAGCAGGGTCAGGCGGCGGCGCATGCACGGAGTCTATACGGAGGCGGTAGACCCCTCTACCAGCGGGTAGACCCCCCTACCCAACGGGTAGACCCCCCTACCCAGCGGGTAAGTGGTAGCAGTTTCCGGGAATGTCCAGGACCGTCCGGCACAGTCCGGTAAACCACTGTAGATCAATAACTTAGCTCCCTCCGGTCGTCCGGTGGCGTCGGAGAGCGTCCGGGATTATCCGGACGTTGGAGCGTGAAGACGTCACCTATACGTTACAACCCGGAAGGGAGTATAGGCGATGAAAGTCCGGCTCACGGAGCGCAGCATCGAGTCCCTGAGGACGAGCAAGAACCAGGAGGACGTCTTTCATACCCCGACCCCTTCGGCGGGGCTGAGACTGACCCGGGAGGGCCGCAAGACCTGGTTCATCTACTACAGGTCCCCTGTCCTGCTCGATGGCAAAGGGCTGCCTAAGCTCAGGCGCCTCTATCTTGGGGAGCACCGCACAGGAAAAGCTGGTCAGGGTAAGTACCTGACTCTCGAAGAGTTCAGGAAGGCGTACGAAATCATCCGCGGCACCCTTGCCCATGGGATCGATCCTCAGAGCGGAACAGGTGGT
>DASUNJ010000383.1:0-21472 GCA_036277235.1 Thermoanaerobaculia bacterium
CCCCTCCCCTGCCCTCCCCCGCTGCGCGGGAGAGGGAGCCCCTTCCCAAAGCTCGGCTGAGCGGCCCCCTCTCCCGCGTAGCGGGGGAGGGTTGGGGAGGGGGCCTCAGACGGTCTGCAAGGCCACCCGCCGGATGCGCTCGATCGCTTCGTCGAGCTGCTCCGCGCTCACATCGCGGTGGGTCACGAACCGGACCACATCGCGGGAGACCTGGCTGCCCAGCACGCCGCCCTCCTTCACCCGGGTGAGGAAGCCCACGGCGCCTTCGGCAACCCGGCAGGCCACGATGTTGGTCTGCACCGCGGCGGGATCGATCTCGACGCCTGGCAGCTCGGCGAGGGCATGGGCGAGCCGGGCCGCGTTCTCGTGGTCTTCAGCCAGGCGGGCCGGCCCCTTGCGCAGCGCGATCAGGCCGGCGGCGGCGATGCCTCCCACCTGGCGCATGCCGCCTCCGTACATCTTCCTCACCCTTCTGGCCTCGCGGATGAAGTCCCGCCGGCTGCAGAGGATCGAGCCGACCGGCGCGCCGAGCCCCTTGGACAGGCAGAACATCAGCGTATCGAAGCCGGCGGCGAGGGCCGCAGCCGTCGTGCCCAGGGCCACGGCCGCATTGAAGATGCGGGCGCCGTCCAGGTGGACCGGCAGGCCGTGGCGCCGCGCCACGTCGAGAAGCCGCTCCAGGTGCGGACGGTCGTAGACATAACCTCCCGCGAGGTTGGCGGAGTTCTCGACCTCCAGAAGGCCGGTGCGCGACTGGAGGGGCGGGTCGTCCCGGATCAAGGCCTCGACCTCGGCGGGATCGAGCAGGCCGCGGGGAGAGTGGAGCACGCGCGGCACCAGGCCGGAGAGCGCGGCGAGCGCGCCCATCTCGAACTGCAGGATGTGGCTCATCGCGTCGCAGACCACCTCCTCGCCGTGCCGGGCGTGGAGGCGGAGGGCGATCTGGTTGCCCATGGTCCCCGTGGGGACGAAGAGGGCGGCCTCGAATCCCAGCAGGGCGGCCGATTCCTCTTCCAGGAGGTTGACCGTGGGGTCCTCGCCGTAGACGTCGTCCCCGACCTCGGCTTCCGCCATGGCCCGGCGCATCTCGGCGTCGGGGCGCGTGACCGTATCGGAGCGCAGATCGATCCAGTCGCTCATGTCAGGTACTCCCTCAGCAGCTCGTCCAGCAGCTCCGACTCCCCGGCCTCGACCACCGCGGTCATGGCCTCGCGGCTGCGCTCGTCGAGCGCCGGGATCACGGCGAGGTTGCCTTCGCGGGCCAGCGCGTCGAGGTCGTAGGTGGTCTCGTCCACCCAGCGGGCGGCGCGGTAGAAGGCCTGCCCCTGCTCCACCGGCCGGCCGAGGCGCAGCCAGAGCTCCGCGATCAGGGCGAGGACCTCGCCGATGCGCCGGTTCTCCCTGCCCACGATCGGAGCGCGGGGCAGCGGGCGCGGCAGGAAGGGGTCGAGCCCATGGCGGTGCGCCACGCGGGCGAAATCCCTCTCGGCAGGGGGCTCGCGGTGGAACACGGCTTCGAAGACCTCGTCCGGCTTTTCGATCTCGTCCAGGAGACGGCGCCGGTCGGCCGGGACGAGCAGGGGGGTGACGGCCTGGGCGCAGCGCGCTCCCGAGGAGGCGAGACGGCGGCAGCCTTCATCCCAGAGCGAGGGGTCGTCGGTCAGGCCGGGCACCAGCGGCCATGCGACCGAGGCCCCGGTCGGCAGCCGGTCGAGCTTCCCCATCTCTCCTTCCAGCAGGACCGCGAGGAGATCGAAGACGAAGGTCACCCCCTGGACCGGCGGGATGCGCGACTCTTCTCCGGGGAAGAGATGGACCAGCACCGGCGTGCCGTCCACGAGCCGGGCGGTCGCGAGGTCGTCCCGCGCTCCGGCCCGCTTCGGCGGCACGGGGGGCAGGTAGAGGACGTCGTGGAGAGGGATCTCCGCCAAGGATTCGAGGGCAGGCCCACGGGACCCCTTGCGGCTCCAATCCCCCAGGCGGGCGGCGGCCAGATGAATCCATGGCCGGTCGGGGGTCTCCCAGTTGCGGGGCACGTACCGCACCCAGAAACGGCCCGGCTCGGGGAGCTGCGACGCCGGCTTGGACCGGGCAGCCGCCTCGGTGCTCAAGCCAGCCCCCGCGCGGCGAGCATGCGCTGGACGTACTTGGCGATCACGTCCACCTCCAGGTTCACCCGGTCTCCGGGCTCCAGGAGGGAGAGGGTCGTGACCTCCAAAGTGTGGGGGATCAGGGCAACTTCAAAGCGATCGGGAAGGAGGGCGGAAATGGTGAGGCTGACGCCGTCGACCGTGACCGAGCCCTTCTCCACCAAATAGGGAGCGAGCTCGGGCGGGATCGAGAAGGCGAGCACCCGATGGTCCTCGAGATCGCGGCGGTCCACCACGCGGGCAGTGCTGTCCACGTGCCCCTGGACCATGTGGCCGCCGAGGGCGTCGCCCATGCGCAGCGCGGGCTCCAGGTTCACTACGCTCCCCTGCTTGAGAATACCGAGGTTCGTCCGGGACAGTGTTTCGGGGGAGAGCTCGACCGTGGAGCGCGTCGCATCCAATTCCGTGATGGTGAGGCAGACGCCGGAGACGGAGAGGCTAGCACCGATCTCCAGACGCCGGCCCACCTCCTCGCTGTGTCCGATCACGAGGCGGACGCCTCCCTGGCCGGACGGCGCCGGGTCTTCGATCAGGCGCCCACGCTCGACAACAATTCCTGTAAACACCCTTTGCGGTACCCCATGAGGATGACGTCGCCGCCGCGTCGACGGGTCTCGATGCGCTCCAGCCGGGCGGCTCCGGCGAGCGAGGGGAAGCCTTCGCCTCCCAGCGGCCCCGGCGCCGTCCGTCCGCCGATCAGGAGGGGCGCGCAGTCGACTCCGATCCGGTCGTAGAGGCCGGTGCGGACGAAGCTCGCGTGGACCTCGGCGCCCCCTTCCACGAGGACGCTACGGATGCCGCGCTTGTGGAGGTCGGCGAGCACAGCACCGGGCTCGACGGCGGGCAGCCCGATGACCCGGGCCCAGCGCTCCTCCAGAGCCTGGCAGCGCTCCCGATCGGTCGATTCAGTGTATATCAGCACCGTGCCGTCCACCTGGAAGAGCCGCGCCTCCGGCGGCGTCCGCAGACGTCGGTCGAGGACTACCCGCACGTTGGGCCGGCCGGCGAGCCCCAGCCGCCGGTCCAGCCGCGGGTTGTCGGCCAGGACAGTCCCGGAACCCACGAGGATGGCGTCGTGCTCCTCGCGCAGCGCCAATCCCCAGCGTCGCCCCGCCGGGGATGAGATCCACTGGCTCTCGCCGGCCGCGGTGGCGATGCGGCCGTCCAGGCTCATGGCCCACTTGAGGGTGACCGCGGGACGGCCGAGCACGGCGGGGATCAGGAAGCGCAGGTTGAGGCGGACCGCCTGGTCGGCGAGGATGCCGTGCTCCACCTCCACCCCGGAAGCCTGGAGACGCTCGAAGCCTCCGGCGGCGACGCGATGGGGGTCGCGGTGGCAGGCGACGAGCCGCGAGATCCCGGCTGCCAGCACGGCGTCGACGCAGGGGGGAGTGCGGCCCTGGTGGTTGCAGGGCTCCAGGGTGACGTAGAGGGTGGCGCCGCGGGCACGGGAGCCGGCGGCGCGGAGGGCCTCGACTTCCGCATGAGGTCCTCCGACCTGGCGGTGCCAGCCGCGCCCCACGATCTCTTCGCCCTGCACGACGAGGGCGCCGACCATGGGGTTGGGCGACGTGCGGTAGCGCCCCCGGGCAGCGAGAAGGAGGGCCTTGCGGAGGAGATCAGCCGAGGAGGGCAGAGGCGAACTCCCGCGGACGGAAATCCACCAGGTCGTCGGCCTTCTCCCCTACTCCCAGGTAGAGCACGGGCAGGCGCAGCTCCTTGGCGATGGCGACCACCATGCCGCCCTTGGCGGTGCCGTCCAGCTTGGCGAGGAGCACGCCGTCGATGGGCACGACCTGGCTGAAGGTCTTCGCCTGGGCGAGAGCGTTCTGGCCCGTGGTGGCGTCGAGCACCAGGATCGTCTGCTTCTGCCAGCTTGCGGCCTCGCGGTCGATCACCCGGCGGACCTTGCTCAGCTCGGCCATCAGGTGGTCCTTGGTGTGGAGGCGGCCCGCCGTGTCCACGATCAGGTTGTCGATCCGGCGCGCATTGGCGGCGTGGATGGCGTCGTAGATCACGGCCCCGGGATCGGCGCCCTGGGCCTGACGGACGACCTCGACGCCCAGGCGCTCCCCCCAGAGGGCGAGCTGCTCGATGGCCGCGGCGCGGAAGGTGTCGCCCGCGGCGAGCATGACCCGCTGACCCTGCTGCTGGGCGCGCCTGGCGAGCTTGGCGATGGAAGTGGTCTTGCCGACGCCGTTGACCCCCACCACCAGGGTGAGGACCGGTCCCTTGCCCAGGAGCCGCGGCTTGGGAGCCTGGAAGAGGAGGTCGGCGATCTCGTCGGAGAGGATCTTGCGGAGGCGCGTGGCGCTGGTGGTCTGCTCCTTGAGGGCGTTCTTGCGCACGAGAGCCACCAGGTCGAGGGAGGTCTCGACGCCCATGTCCGCGCCGATCAGGACCTCCTCGAGGTATTCGAGCGTCGATTCGTCGAGGGCCGTCTCGTTCTTCACGGCGGCGGAAACCTTCTCGATGATCTCGGTGTGAGTCATGAAGAGGCCGCGCTTGAGCTTCCCCCAGAAGTCCTTCTGCTCCTCTTCCTGCGGCGCCTGGGTTTCCGGCGCCAGCTCCAGGAGGTCGTTTTTCTTGGGTTCGTCAGCCATAGAGGGCCATCATAGCAAGGACGTAAAGGACCCAAAGGACGCAAAGGACTGAAAGGACAAAGACGCCCGTCCTTTGGGTCCTTTACGTCCTTTAAGTCCTTTTGGTCCTTTCAGCTGAACAGTTCCCGCGAGAGCTGCGCGACCGCCTCGGTGAGGCTGGCGCGGGCCTGGGCCACGAGGGCGGGGTGCTTCTGGACCAGGGCCAGGGAGTAGCCGTCCGGCAGAGGGACGACGTAGATGTGGATGCCGCGCTTCTCGATGTGCAGCACCCTCAACCCGCCGAGATCGTTGCTCGCCAGGAGCTTTTCGAAGTGGCGGATGTAGATGCCCAGGTAGGCGCCGACCACCTTCATCTCGTGCGGGCTGAAGTCCGCGCAGGCGAGGTCCACCGTCTCGCCGGTGCCGTCGAGGAAGATGGCGCCCAGAGCGTCCTTGTTGTTGGCGAGGAGGTTTGCGAGGACGTAGTGGAACATCGAGGCGGGATTCTACCTTGAAGCCGCCGCTTTCGCTTGGATGACCTGCGAATCCGGGCGGCTCGGCCGCGGCCGGATCTCCCCGGCCTCGAACGCGCGCAGGAAGGCGGTGACGATCTTGGCGTCGAAACGGCTGCCGGTGAGCTTCTTGATCGTCTCCACCGCGTAGTCCAGGCTGAAGGCCTGCTGGTACGGCCGGTTCGTGGTGATGGCGTCGAAGGTGTCCGCCACGCCGATGATGCGGCCGTAGAGCGGGATCTGCTCGCCCTTGAGCCCGTCCGGATAGCCGCGGCCGTTCCAGGCCTCGTGGTGCGAGCGGATGCCGGGCACCATCTCCCGGAGCTGCTCGATCGGCGCCATGATCTCGGCGCCGATCACCGTGTGCAGCTTCATCTTGTCGAACTCCTCCGCGGTGAGCTTGCCCTCCTTGAGGAGGACCTGGTCCTCGACGCCGATCTTGCCGACGTCGTGGAGGAGCCCGCTGATCCAGACCTTGTGCTGGACCTCTTCGGGGAGCTGCAGGTAGCGCGCGATCGTGCGGCTGAAGGCGGCGACGCGCTCGGAGTGGCCGCGGGTGTAGGGGTCCTTGGCGTCGATCGCGGCCACGAAGGCGCGCATGGAGCCGATGAAGAGCTCGCGGTTCTGCTGCGCCGCCTGCCGGAGCTGCTGGATGTAGCGCTCGACGTGGCCGCTCATCTGGTTGAAGTCTTCGGCCAGGTCCGCGAACTCGAACGTCAGCCCCTGCGTTTCGATCTGGCCGCCGAACTTGCCGGCCGCGATCTCGTGCGTGGTCTCGGCGAGCCGCTGGATGGGACGGGAGACCCAGCGCGCGGCCACGTAGGCGAACGAGAGCGCCAGCGCAACCAGGAGCAGGGTCGAGAGCACGGTCTGAAAGATCATCCTGTCGACCGCGGCAAAAGCGGTCGAGAGCGGCTTCTGCACCACGACGCCCCAGCCGCTCGCCTCGACCGCGCTCACCTGCACCAGGACTTCCTGCGGGCCGTCCTCGGTGACCGCCTCGTACTCGCGGGTGAGGCTCACCGGCCGCTCCACGAACTGCGGCAGGACCGTGTTCTTGAGGACCTCTTCCTTCGCCGGATCGCTGCCTTCGGCCCACAGGATCCGGCCCTTGCGATCGACCAGGAAGAGCGCGACGCCCGCGCTCACCTCGGCGCGGAGGACCTCCTCCAGCGGCTGGAAGCGGATCAGGGCCATGACCACGAGGAGCTGGCCGTCGGCGCTCCGGAACGGTATCGCCAGGGCCGCGAGCGGCTCGCCAGCCTTGCCCATGTCCACGAAGCGGTAGATCGGGTCGGACGACTTCTGCTGCCGGGCCTGCTCGAACGCCTCGTCCATCGCGACGCGGGCGGGCGCTCCCAGGTTTCCGGGGGCGAGCAGCGGGCCGGCGCCGCTCTCGTCGACGATGCGCAGCGCCATGAGACCGTCGCTCTCGCGCATGAACCGCTGCAGGTGGCCGCCCACCCAGGGCTCGCGCAGGCGGTCCACCATGCGGGTGGCGCCCGGCGCGACCAGGAGCCCGGCACCCAGCTCGCGCAGCGGACGCTGCACCGTCTCCAGGTAGGCGGAGACCTCCTTGGCGAGCACGCCGGCCTTGCGGATCAGGAAGTCGCGCTCGGAGTTGCGCAGAACCTCCTCGTTCTTCTGGATGAGCAGGAAGCTGCTGATCAGCAGCGGAATGATGCCGGAGAGAAGGAGGACCAGAAGAAGGGCGTGCCGCACCTTCAGACGTCGAAGAAAGCTTCGGCTGGGCGTCGTCATTCGCGTGTCGGGTCCGTTACAACTCGCTGGATTATATCCGATCGGCGATGAAACCTCTAAGCTCCGCGGCCACTACGTCCATCCCGATCCCGTCCACCATCCTCCCCTCGCCGGGCGCGGCGGGGAGGACCCAGGTCAGCCCGGACTCCCGCGCCTTCTTGTCGCGCGCCATCAGGGAGATCAGCTCGCCGGGATCGAGAGGCGGGAGCGGAGGCAGGCCGAAGCGGCCGAGCAGCGCCGAGAGACGGCGGGCGAATGCCGGGTCGAGGCCCTCGCGCACGGCGAGGCGCAGGGCGAAGAGGATGCCGTAGCCCACCGCCTCGCCATGCCGGAGCCCGGAATAGCCGCAGGCCGACTCGATGGCATGGCCGAGGGTGTGGCCGAAGTTGAGCAGCCGCCGGTCCCCCTGCTCGGTAGGATCGCGCTCGACCACCCCGATCTTGGCCGCGGCCGTCGCGGCGACCACGGGACCCAGCTCGGCCGGATCGCCGGCAAGGAGAGCGTCGAGCCGCTCCTCCACCCGGTCGAGGAGAGCGGGATCGAGGAGCGCGGCCATCTTGACCACCTCGACCAGCCCGGAGCGCAGCTCTTCCCGAGGGAGAGTGGGGAGGACCGAGGTATCGCAGACCACGAACGCGGGGTGATGGAAGAGGCCGACCGTGTTCTTGCCGCCAGGGAGGTCTACCCCGGTCTTGCCGCCGACCGCGGCGTCCACCTGGGCGAGCAGGGTGGTCGGGATCTGCGCGAAGGAGATGCCGCGCAGGAAGCATCCGGCGGCAAAGCCCGCCAGGTCGCCCACGCTGCCGCCGCCGAACGCGATCACCCGGCTGTCGCGCTTGCCGCCGGCCTCCAGCATGGCATTCCAGAGCCGCTCGACGGACGCCACCGTCTTGGCCGGCTCCCCCTCCTCCACCTCGAGGACCACCCACCTCCCCGCCTCCCGACGCAACGGCTCCAGGCGAGCTCCGTGGAGCCCGAGCACCCGCGGCGTGCTGACGAGGAAGACCGTCCGTCCGGAGAGCCATCCTGCGAGTTGATCGTGGGAGGACGCCAGGGCATCCTCCCCCACCAGCACGGGGGTGGAGCCGGACGGGTGGCGGAGAATCACCCCTTTTCCTTCACCACGGCGATCCCCAGCTCGTCGAGCTGCTTGGGATCGACCTCGGACGGCGCGTCGGTCATCAGGTCGGTGGCCGAGGCGGTCTTGGGGAAGGCGATCACGTCGCGGATGGTGCTCAGACCGGCGAGGAGCATCACGAGGCGGTCCAGGCCCAGGGCGATGCCGCCGTGGGGCGGCGCGCCGTAGCGCAGCGCTTCCAGGAAGAAGCCGAAGCGGGCCTCGGCCTCCTCGGCGCCGATGCCGAGCAGCCGGAACATCCGGCTCTGCACTTCCGTGTCGTGAATGCGGATCGAGCCGCCGCCCAGCTCGATGCCGTTGAGCACCACGTCGTAGGCCCGCGAGCGGACCGCGCCGGGATCGGTCTCCAGCTTGTCCAGGTCCCGCGGGTCCGGGCTCGTGAAGGGGTGGTGGGTCGAGTACCAGCGGCCCTCCTCCTCGTTCCACTCCAGCAGGGGGAACTCGGTCACCCAGAGGAACTCGTGCCGGCCCTGCGGGATCAGCTTGTAGTGCTTTGCCAGCTCCAGGCGGAGCGTGCCGAGCGCGTTGGCTGCCACGGATTCGGGGCCGGCGACGATCAGCGCGAGCCCGCCCTCCTCCAAGCCGAGCGCCTCGGCCGCGCCCTCCAGCTCCGCCTGGCTCAGGGCGTTCTTCACCTGGAAGACGATCTCCCCGCCCTTCCGCCGCAGCGTCAGGACCCCCGCGGCACCGCTCCGGCGGGCGATCTCGACCCAGCCGTCCACCTCCTTGCGGCTCGCCTCGGCCGCGCCGGGCACCGCAAAGCCGCGGATGCCCCCACCCTGGGCAACTGCTTCCTGGAAGCCACGGAAGGCGCTGCCGCGCAGGAGCCCGGTCAGGTCCGCGATCTCCAGCCCGAAGCGGAGGTCGGGCCGGTCGCTGCCGTAGCGCGCCATGGCTTCGGCATAGGTCATGCGCGGGAAGGGCGATGGCGGCTGGATGCCGCCGAGCGGGAAGATGCGCTGGAAGAGCCCCTCGATCAGCTCGTAGACCTCCTCCTCCGTGGGGAAGGACATCTCCACGTCGATCTGGGTGAACTCGAGCTGGCGATCGGCGCGCAGGGCCTCGTCGCGGAAGCAGCGGGCGATCTGGACGTAGCGCTCGAACCCGGAGACCATGAGGATCTGCTTGAAGAGCTGCGGCGATTGCGGAAGAGCGTAGAAGCTGCCCCGGCGCGCTCTCGAGGGCACCAGGAAATCGCGCGCCCCCTCGGGCGTGGACTTCGTGAGGATCGGCGTCTCCACGTCCACGAACTCGCGCTCGTGGAAGTACTGGCGGATCGCCATCGTCACCTTGTCGCGGAGCAGGAAGTTGCGCTGCAGCTCCTGCCGGCGGAGGTCGAGGTAGCGGTAGCGCAGGCGGACCTCCTCGGAGACCTCGGCCTTTCCGTCCAGGGCGAAGGGGAGCGGCTCGGAGCGCGACAGCACCTGGGCATTGCGGGCGATCACCTCGACCTCGCCGGTGGGCAGGTCGCGGTTCACGTTCTCGGGCGCGCGGCGGACCACGTCCCCCTCGACCTCCACGACCCACTCGTTGCGCACGGGATCGAGAACCCATGCCGCATCGGGCTCGTACTCGGGCGTCACCACGACCTGCACGATGCCGCTGCGGTCGCGCAGATTCAGGAAGATGACGCCGCCATGGTCGCGCCGCCGCTGCACCCACGCCTGCAGGCGAACCAGGGTGCCGACGTCCTCCACCGTGACCGTCCCCGCTCCCCGCCGCTTCAAAGTCTCAGCCATATTCCTTCATTCCTGCGGGAAGATCCCGCGGTATTTCTCTTTCAGTTGGGCATAGCGCTCGGCGGTGTCGGAGATGCGCTGCGTCTCCTCCTCCGTGAGCGGCCGGACCGGCCGCGCCGGGATGCCCAGGGCGAGATGCCCGGCCGGGATCCGGTGCCCCGGCGCTACCACCGCTCCGGCGCCCACCATGGCGCCGCGCTCGATCACGGCTCCGTCCAGCACGCGGGCACCGATGCCGATCAGGGCGCCATCCTCCACCGTGCAGCCGTGGACGACCGCGCTGTGTCCCACCACCACCCCCTCACCGATGACGAGCCGGTGATGGAGATGGGCGACGTGCAGCACCGTGCCGTCCTGGATGTTCGTCCGCGCCCCGATGCGGATGGAATTGACGTCGCCCCGCGCCACGGTGTGAAACCAGAAGGAGACGTCGTCCCCGAGCTCCACGTCGCCCACGACATAGGCTCCCGGGGCGATGAAGACCCGGGCGCCGAGCCTGGGCAGGACGCCATGGTACGGATGGATCGGCATGGAAACAGAGCGCCGGCCCCATGGGCCGGCATCCGAAGCATGGCATAAAATCCGCCGGTGTCCAAAACGATCGACGTGGTCATCCCCGCCCTCAACGAAGAGCGCTCGCTTCCCAGTGTCCTCGCCGACATCCCCCGGCCGCCGGTGCGCAGGATCGTGGTGGCGGACAACGGCTCCACGGACGGCACCGCGAGGGTCGCTCGAGAGGGCGGGGCTGAGATTGTCCCTGCGCCGAGACGCGGGTACGGCAGCGCCTGCCTGGCCGGGCTCGACCACCTGCGGCGCACCGGCCCTCCGGACATCGTGGTCTTCGTGGATGCCGACTGGTCGGACCACCCCGAGGAGCTGCCCGGCCTGATCGCGCCGATCCTGGCCGGCGAGGCCGACCTGGTGATCGGCTCGCGCATCCTGGGCCGGCGCGAGCCCGGCGCCCTGCTCCCCCAGGCGCGGGCCGGCAACCTGGTGGCCTGCGCGATGATCCGGCTCCTCTACGGCCACCGCTTTACCGACCTGGGGCCGTTCCGGGCGATCCGCTGGGAGGCTTTGGAGCGGCTGAAGATGTCCGACCCGAACTTCGGCTGGACGGCCGAGATGCAGGTCAAGGCGCTGCGCCATGGGCTCCGCTGCGCGGAGGTGCCGGTCTCCTACCGGCGACGGGTGGGCGTCTCCAAGATCACCGGCACCGTGTCGGGAACGATTCGCGCCGGCTATAAGATCCTCTGGACCGTTCTGCGCTACAGCAAGGGGAAGAGAAAAAGATGACAGAGCCCGTCCGTATCGAAACGGAGATCGAGGTGCGCTACGCCGAGACCGATCAGATGGGCGTAGTCCATCACGCCAATTACGTAATCTGGTTCGAGCTCGCCCGCACTCGCCTCTGCGCCGAGTCGGGCTTCCACTATGCGGACATCGAGAAGATGGGCTACCTCCTCATGGTGACCGGCGTCCAGGTCTCCTACCGCCGGCCGGCGCGCTACGGCGACACGGTGCAGGTTGTCTGCTGGAACGACCGCCTGGGGAGCCGGGGCCTCCACTTCGCCTACGAGGTCCGCAAAGGGGACGAGGTCCTGGTCACGGGCGCCACCGAGCACATCTGGGTGGAGACAGCCACGGGCCGGCCGTGCCGCATGCCCGAGCCGCTCCGGGAGACGTTCCGGAAATTGGCCGGGCTCCCGCCGGGTTGATTTTTACAGCCCCATTACAACTGCATCCGGGGGGGCGTGCTAGATTCCGAGGGATGCCGCCGGACGGCGGCAAGTCCTTTGCCATGAATAAAAAGATCCTGATCCGCGGCGCTCTTCTGATCCTCGCCCTCGTGGCAGGCTACCTCCTGGTCACCACAGGCGGGGAGGACTCTGAATCCGACCAGCGACCGGGCGGTCCCAACGGGGGTGGCATGGCCCGGGGAGGTCCAGGAGGCGGCTTCGGCCCGGCCTCGGTCGAGGTGGCCCCGGTCAGCCGCGGCGACTTCGTGGCCAGCGCCGAGTTCGTCGGCACTTTGCAGGCCAGGGCCACGGCCGACCTCTATGCCAAGCTCAACGGCCAGATCCTGGAGATGCGGTCGGACACCGGCGACCGCGTGCGCGCCGGGCAGGTGCTCGCGCGCATCGATCCCGGCGAGCTCAACGAGCGGGTAGACCAGGCCCGGGCGGCCCAGCGCATGGCCGAGGCCACCCTGGGCGAGCGCAGGGCGGCCCTCGGCATCGCCCGCTCCACGGCCGAGCGCACCCGCGCCCTCTTCGAGCAGCAGCTCGTGTCCCAACAGCAGCACGATCAGGCCCAGGCGGAGATGCAGGGCGCCGCGGCCCAGGTCCAGGTGGCCGAGGCATCGGTCTCCCAGGCGCGCGCCAATGTGGGCGCGGCCGGGGCCGAGCTCGAAAAGGCGCTGATCATCGCCCCGTTCTCCGGCGTCATCGGCAAGCGTTACCTGGACAAGGGCGCCTTCGCGGCGACAAACCGGCCAGTCTTCTCCATGGTCGACCTGTCGACGATCAAGACGACGGTGCCTCTGACCGAGAAGGACGCGGGCCGCGTGCGCGTGGGCCAGGCGGCGACCGTCACCCTGGAGTCCGATCCCGCGGCCCGCTTCCAGGGGATCGTGGCGCGCATCGCCTCGGTCTTCGACCCGAACACGAACACCACCGAGGCCGAGGTCGAGATCGCCAACGCGGACGGCCGGCTCAAGCCCGGCATGTTCGCCAACGTCTCCATCGCCTTCGCCGTCGAGCCTGGGGCGCTGCTCGTGCCGCGCTCCGCCGTGGTCGAGGACGAGCGCGACACCTTCCTGTTCCTGGCCGAGAAGTCGGCCGCGCCGCCCGGCCCGCCGGACGAAAACGGCGAGGGCGCCGACCTCCCGTCGTGGACGGCCAAACGGGTGGCGGTCAAGCGCATCGGCACCGGCACCGACCCGAAGCGCGACCAGGTCGCCATCGAGGGGCCGGTCCAGCCCGGGCAGAGCGTGATCACCCTGGGGCAGCAGGAGCTGCGCGATGGCGCGCCGGTGATGATTTCCGGTAGCGGTAACTCCCGACGTGCAGCAGGAGCCTGAGGAGAAAGCCGATGAGCCTCGCCAGCGCATCCGTCAAGCGCCCCGTCGCCACCACCATGGCGGTGCTGATCGTCGTCCTGTTCGGCACGGTCGCCCTCCTCCAGCTCCCGATCGACCTCCTCCCCGAGGTGACCAACCCCACGCTCACGGTGCGCACCGACTACCCCAACGTGGGACCTCAGGAAGTGGAGGACCTGGTCACCCGGCCGATCGAGGAGGCGGTGGCGGCCATCGCAGGCGTCGAGAGCATCAACTCCAACTCGTCCGAGGGCGAGTCCCAGGTGCGCATCCTCTTCTCCTGGGGGACCGACCTGGATGCCGCGGCCGAGGAGGTACGCAGCCGCGTCGAGCGCGTCAAGGGACAGCTCCCGGAGGAGGCGGAGACCCCGTCGGTCTTCAAGTTCGACCTCGCGGCCTTCCCCATCGTCTTCCTCGGCGTCTCGTCGTCGGAGATGAACCCGATCGCCCTGCGCGAGTTCACCGAGGAGCAGATCGAGCGCCGCCTGGAGCGCGTGCCCGGCGTGGCCTCGGTCGACATCCGTGGCGGCCTGCGGCGGCAGGTCCAGGTCAACCTCGACCGCGACAGGATGCTGGCCCTCGGCCTGTCGGCGGACCGCGTCACCCGCATGCTGCGCGAGGAGAACCTGAACCGGCCCGCGGGCAAGGTCGAAGAGGGCAACCTGGACGTCTTCCTGCGCACCGTGGGCGAGTACCGCGGCGCCGAGGAGATCGGCTCCACCGTGGTGTCGGTGCGCGAGGGCGTGCCCATCTACTTGCGCGACATCGCCGAGGTCCGCGACGGCACCGAGGAGGTCACCTCCATGGTGCGGATCAACCGCCAGCCCGGCATCCGCCTGTCGCTCAACAAGCAGTCGGGCTCCAACACGGTCGAGGTGGCGGACGCCATCCTCGCCGAGGTCGAGCGGATGAACCAGGATTTCCGCCAGGTGAAGGTGATCCCGATCATCGACACCAGCGGCTACATCCGCGACTCGATGTCCAACGTCACTTCGAACGCCCTGGTGGGCGGCCTGCTGGCGGTCCTGGTCCTCTTCTTCTTCCTGCGCTCCGTGCGCTCGACCCTGGTCATCGCCACGGTGACGCCGATCACCGTCGCCGCCACCTTCGCCCTGATCTACCTGAACGGCTACACGCTCAACATCATGACCTTCGGCGGCTTGGCCCTCGGCGTGGGCATGCTGCTCGACAACGCCGTGGTGGTGCTGGAGAACATCTTCCGCAAACGGGAAGAGGGGCTCGACGCCGAGGCCTCCGCCATCCAGGGCACGCAGGAGGTCGCGGCGCCGCTCATCGCCACCACCCTGACGACGATGGTGGTGTTCCTCCCCATCCTGTTCATGAAGGGGATGGCGGGCGTCATGTACCGCCAGCTCGCCGTGGTGGTGGCCTTCTCGCAGCTCGCCTCGCTGATCGCGGGCCTGACGCTGATCCCGGTCCTCGCCGCCCGCATGCTGCGCCGGGGTGAGGCGCACCCCCACTCCCGCTGGCAAGCCATCGAGCGCTTCAAGGATTGGAGCGAGAAGAGCCTGGTCTGGATGGAGAACCACTACCGCCGCGGCATCGAGTGGGCGCTCGCCAACCGCTCGACCGTCGTCGTGGGCGCCACGGTGCTCGTCGTGCTCAGCCTGCTCGTCGTGCCGCGGATCGGCTCGGAGCTGATGCCCCAGACCGACGAGGGCGAAGTGCGGATCAACGCCGAGATGTCCGTGGGCACGCGGCTGGAGCTGATGGACGAGACCTTCCGCCAGATGGAGCAGATCGTGGTTGACGAGGTGCCGGAGCTGAAGACCATGCTCGCCACGGTCGGCGGCGGCGGGGGCTGGCGCGCCTCGGGCGGCCACACCGGCGAGCTGCGGCTGACGCTGGTCGATCCGTCGGAGCGCGAGCGCAGCTCGGCCGAGGTGGCCGACGCGTTGCGGCGGCGGTTGTCCGCCCTGCCCGGGGCGAAGGTGCGCGCCCGCGAGGGCTCCGGCCTCTTCATCCTGAACATGGCCCTGGGCGGCCAGGACGACGGCTTGACGGTCGAGGTCCGCGGGCACGACATCGAGACCGGCTACGCCCTGGCCGGGCAGGTGCAGCAGGTCCTCTCGACGGTGCCGGGGCTGAGCGACGTGCGCATCACCCGCGACCCGGGCCGGCCGGAGCGGATCATCCGGATCAACCGCGACAAGATCGCGCGCATGGGCCTCTCCATGGACCAGGTGGCCGGCATCATCGAGACCAACGTGGCCGGCAGCCGCGCGACCGTGCTGCGGCAATCCGGCCGGGAGTACGACATCGTGGTTCGCCTGGCCGAGCCCGACCGCGAGCTCCTCGCGGACGTCAACCAGGTCTCCCTGGTCTCCGCCGCGGGCGAGACCGTGCCGCTGCGCAACGTGGTGGACGTGCGCTACGCCAAGGGGCCGGTGGTCATCGACCGCAAGGACCAGGAGCGGATCATCAACGTGACCGCCAACGCCGAAGCCGGCCGCGACCTCGGGAGCCTGGCCGAGGCCGCCCGCACGGCCTTGCGCCAGGTGGACGTGCCCGGCGGCTTCGCGATCGTGGTGGGCGGCGAGTACGAGGAGCAGCAGAAGGCGACGCGGCAGCTCCTGTGGGCTCTGGCGCTCGCGGTGCTGCTCGTCTACATGGTGATGGCCGCCGAGTTCGAGGACCTGCTGGACCCGTTCGTGGTGATGTTCTCGGTGCCCACGGCGGCGGTGGGCGTGTTCCTGACCATGTGGCTCACGGACACGACGTTCAACATCCAGAGCTACATCGGCATGATCCTGCTGATCGGCATCGTGACCAACAACGCCATCGTGCTGATCGACTACGTGAACCTGCTGCGCCGGCAGGAGGGCTTCTCCTTGAGGGAAGCCGTCGTGGAAGGGGGCCGGCGGCGTCTGCGGCCGATCCTGATGACCACGGCCGCGACGGTGCTCGGCCTGGTCCCGCTGGCCCTGGGCATCGGCCAGGGCGCCGAGGTGCAGGCCTCCATGGCCCGTGTGGTCATCGGCGGCATGACCATCTCGACCCTGATCACCCTGATCCTGGTCCCGGTCGTCTACATGACCATCGCCGAGTGGCAGACCGCCCGCGCCGAGAAGAAGCAGGCGAGGCGCACCGCGGCGGCCGAAGCCGCCGCGGGCGGGTAGGAAAGGCTAACCGAGGCCGAGCTCGTCGATCGAGGAGACGAGGAGGATCCGCGTCGCGATGCGGGTAAGGCTGTCGAGGTCGCGCAGCTTCTCGATGCTCTGCCGCACCTCTGCGGAAAGCGTTCCAAACCGCTGCTCCAGTTGAGACAGGACGACCTGCTGGAGGCTTTGGACACCCTCCTGCCGCCCTTCCTCCTTCCACTCCCGGGTCCATTCGAGGGCTCGTTCTGCCAGCATGACTTGCATCTCCTGTAGATCTGCGACTTCCGGTACGTGAAGTCCCGGGAACCTGGTCGGAAGGAGCACCCGCTTGAGCCAGGTCTCAACGGACCGCCGGAGGCTCTCGTCCGAAGACCCGGCGAGGCAGGCGGTCATCTCGGCCATGCCCCTGCCTACGTCTTCAGCGCCTTGGCTCGTCTCCAGGCGGCCTGGAGAGCTACCGGCCTCAACTTCGGTACGCGCTGATCGATGAATCGCGGATTCCGGAGATGGAGCTGGATGCGGAGCGGAACCTGGCGGCGGCTCTCTTCCGACTGCAATCCTCCTTGACGAACCCCCGGAGGAGGTCCGCCACCATCGCCGCATGGGAGAACAGCAGCTTGTAGCCCTTGTCGTGATCGGCCATCCCTCCACCCCGGCACGCCTTGTGGTGCCCTTGTTCTCGGTTGGTGCGAGAACCATAGCATGCACCCGCAAAGATCTCACTTGATCTTGCTCACGAACGCGTCCGGCTGCTTCTCGGACGAGTCGAGCCGCGAGCGCTCCAGGGTGCCGATCCAGAGGGCGTAGAAGGATTTGCTGCCGCCGACGAGGCCCTGGTAGTCGCCGAGGAAAAGCTCCTGCGCGACAGCGGCGAAGCGCACGTCGAAGGAGGTGGAGCTCACGCGCCGGCTGCCGCCGAAATTCACGCCGTCCCTGGACGTGACGGCATAGAGGTCGACCAGGAACAGCCGGCTCGGATCGTTGCGTAGCGAGTAGTACGAGACCGCCACCCGGCTGTCGCCGCTCACCGCCAGCGCCGGGGTGTAGCTCGGCGCATCGCCCGGGCCGTCGGAAACGCGTTGGGGCGCGCTCCAGGTCCGCCCGCCGTCGTCCGAGCGCGACAGCGCCACCTGGGCGACGCCGGACGTGAAGCGGCCATCCATCCAGGCCACGTACAGGCGGCCGGTCCGGGGATCGACGGCCGCGGTCGGCAGGATGTCTCCGGAACGCTGGAAACGCACGCCGGCCACCTGCATCTGGGCGATCTGGACGGGCTCGCTCCACGTGACTCCGCCGTCCTCGGAACGGGAGGCGTGGAGCACGAGGGGACTCTGGGCGGTATCCATGTGCGCCCAGACGGCGTGGACAACGCCTCCGGGTCCGACCAGCGGGATGACGCCGATGTTCATCCCGTCCCTCTCCAGGTCGATCGCCGGAGAGTACGAGGCGCCGCCATCCCCGGACCAGGCCATGCGCTCGATCTGCAGCATGACCGCCGTGCCCGCCTCGTTCGAGACCACCGTGTCCCAGCCAACGTAGATCCGGCCCCGGTACGGGCTGTCGGAGTAGTTGTCCACGACGATCGCCTGCTTGTCGTCGAAGTTGCGAATGTCGCCGGTATGGACGGCCACGGGGGGACCCCAGCTCCTCCCGCCGTTCTTCGAGACGGAGACGTAGATGCCGTTGTCCGGATTGGTCTCGTTGAAGAGGAGCGAGCAGTAGTAGGCCCGCCCGCCGGGGCCGAAGGCGACCCAGGGGTCCGAGGCCTTTTCGAAGGCGCCGCCGGAGACGTGCGTCAACCCGGGCACCAGGGCCTCGGTCCAGGTGCGCCCGCCGTTCTTCGACCAGGCGTAGGTCAGGGCGCGGGCGCCGCCATTGGCGAATCGCCCCTCCTGATAGGCGGCGAGCAGCCTCGTCTCCTTTGCCGGGTCGATGGCGAGGTACGGCTCCGCCTGCGTCTCGGGCTGCCCCTGGCCGCCGTCCGGAGCCAGGATGTCGAGGCTCACCCGCGTCCAGGTCGGACGGGCCTTCGCGGGCAGCTCGGGGACGAACGCCGGCGCCTGCAGGAGCGCGGCCGACAGCGGCTCGGTCGCCGGGAGCAGGCCGCGCGAGGAGAGGAAGGTCCCCGCCCGCTCCGCGAGCCAGCGGCTGCGCGAGAAGGGGGCGGGCTGTTCGGGAGATCCGCCGGCAACGATTCCCGCGGTACCGGCGATAAGGGCAACGAGGACGAACGCGAGACGGCGGCCCCATGAAGACATGGCTCTCCTCCTGTAGTAGCCCCCGCGCGAAGGCCCAGCCATGCCGGCGGACCTGAGACAACGGCAATGGATGAAGTCTAGCACCGTGCTTTGACACCCGGGCATCCCCGCGCTACCCTATCGCCACATCGAAGTTTCTCGATAAAGGAGAACACGATGCGCTCATGCGCTGTCCTGGTGGCTCTTTCTCTGCTGTCGTCCGCCGCTTCCGCCCAGGTCGTCCGCGGCGGCGCGCTCCCGGCTCCCCTGCCCATCCACCCGCCCGACCACTGGTGGAACGTGGACATCAGCGCCGCGCCGGTCGATCCCAACAGCACCGACTTCATCAACTTCATCGGCGCGAACGTCGGGCTCCACCCCGACTTCGGCGGCGAGGGTGAGCAGGAACCCGAGATCTACGGCATGGTCTACATGACCGTCCCGGGCACGCAGCCGCTGGAGCCGATCACCTGGACGGCCTACGGCAATCAGAGCGACGACGGCGCGCCCGGCAGGCCGATCGGCTACCCGATCCCGGCCGAGGCACGGACCGGGGTCAAGTGGATCGAGAGCGGCTACGCGGGGAACAACGACCAGGGCGGCGACCGCCACATGCTGATCGTGGACCGCGACAACCGCATCCTCTACGAGCTCTACCGCACGGTCTGGAATTCCACCTCCCAGTCATGGGAGGCGGACTCGGGCGCCATCTACAAGCTCGACGCCCTGGAGCGGCGGCCGGAGGGGTGGACCAGCGCCGACGCCGCCGGGCTCGCCATCCTTCCCGGTCTCGTGCGCTACGACGAGGTCTTCGGGACCGCGCCGATCAAGCACGCCTTCCGCATGACCGTGTTCCCGGTCAACGGCTACGTCTGGCCCGCCTCGCACGATGCGAGCACCAGCGGGAACCCCGACGCCCTGCCCCTCGGCGCGCGCCTGCGGCTCAAGGCGAGCAAGAACATCACGGGCTACACGCCCCAGCTCCAGCGGATCTTCCAGGCCATGAAGACCTACGGCCTGATCGTGGCCGACAACGGCTCCGACATGTTCATCACCGGCGCCTACGACACGCGCTGGGACAACGGCGTGCTCAACCCGGCCTTCGCCAGCCTCAAGGCGAGCGACTTCGAGGTGATCCAGCTCGGCTGGAAGCCGGCCGTGGCCACCACCACGGCCGCGCTCGACTACTACACCCTCACTCCCTGCCGGCTGGTGGACACCCGCACCGCGCCGGGGATGTACGGCGGCCCGGCCGTCCACCCGGGCCAGCGGATCTTCGTGCTCACGGGCCAGTGCGGCATCCCCGCGACGGCCAAGGCGCTGGCGATCAACCTGACGGCCATCAGCACGGGCGCCACCGGACACCTGAAGGTCTTCCCCGGCAACGGCGCACCGACGACCTCGACCGCCATCAGCTTCAGCGCCGGCCACATCCGGGCCAACAACGCCACGGCCATGCTGTCCTCCTCCGGCTCGGGAGCGCTCGGGATCTCCAACACGGCCGGGGTGCCGGTGCACGTGGCCATCGACGTGTTCGGCTACTTCCAGTAGCCTTACGAGGTGAGAGACAGAGACCATCACGACCTTGAAGAGATAGCCCGCCGCGCCATGATCGAGCGCGGCCTGCACCCCGAGTTCCCGCCGGCAGTGCTGGAGGAGATCGCCGGCTTGGACGAGGTCCGGAGGTTCGGGGGAGACGGGGTGCGCGACCTGCGCAGGCTCCCCTGGTTCTCGATCGACAACGACGACACCCGCGACCTCGACCAGCTCACGTTCGCGGAGCCCCTTGGCGCCGATATCGCCGACATCCGGCTGCTCGTGGCGATCGCGGACGTGGACGCGCTCGTCCCGCAGGAGTCGGACACCGACCGCCACGCCGGGCACAACACCGTCTCGGTCTACACCCCCGCCCGGATCTTCCCCATGCTGCCGGAGCGGCTTTCGACCGGCCTCACCTCGCTCCACGAGGGGGAGGACCGGCTCGCCGTCGTGGTCGAGATGCGGGTCGATCCAGACGGCTCCGTGCCGGAGGCCACGCTCTTCCGCGCCGCGGTACACAACCACGCCCGGCTTACCTATGACCGGGTGGCCGCCTGGCTCGAAGGCCACGGACCGCTGCCCGAGGGGGCGCACGAGGTGGAAGGCCAGCTCCGCCTCCAGGACCAGGCCGCCGAGCGCCTGCGCCTGCGCCGCCACGAGCGCGGCGCGCTCCGTTTCGAGACGGTGCGCACCAGGCCCGTGGTCGAGAACGGCCGGGTCCGCTCCCTGGAGGAGGACCGGAAGAACCGCGCCAAGGAGCTGATCGAAGACGTCATGCTCGCCGCCAACTCCGCGACCGCGAGCTTCCTCGAACAGCGGGGATATCCCTCGATCCGCCGGCTCGTCCGCTCCCCGGCGCGCTGGCCGAGGATCGTGGACATCGCCGCACAGCTCGGAGAAAAGCTGCCGGAGGAGCCCCAGCCCGCGGCCCTCTCCCGCTTCCTGGAGCGGCGCCGCGCGGCCGATCCCGGCGCCTTTCCCGAGCTGTCCCTCTCCGTGCTCAAGCTGCTCGGCTCGGGCGAGTACACGATCGATCTGCCGGGCCAGCCGGCGCCGGGCCACTTCGGTCTCGCGGCCGAGGACTACACCCACGCCACCGCGCCGAACCGCCGCTATCCCGACCTGGTCACGCAGAGGCTGGTCAAGGCGGCGCTCGCCGGCCGGCCCGCGCCGTACGAGCCGGCCGCTCTCGAAGAGCTCGCCCGCTGGTGTACCCGCAAGGAAGACGACGCCCGCCGGGTCGAGCGCCAGGTGAGCAAGTCGGCCGCCGCCCTCCTGCTGTCCGACCGCATCGGCGAGACCTTCGAAGCGATCGTCACCGGAGCCTCCGAGAAGGGGACCTGGGTGCGCACCTGCCGCCATCCGGTCGAGGGCCGGCTCACCCGCGGGCATCAGGACCTCGACGTGGGCGACCGGGTCCGGGTCAAGCTGGTCTCGGTCAACGTCGAGCGCGGCTTCATCGACTTCTCCAGCCGCTGATGGACCAGACCGCGAGGCGCGTTCTGCGCGAGCACGGCTTCGCGGCCGGCTTCTCCGCCCCGGAGTTGGAAGAAGCCGCCGCCCTTTCGGACGAGCTGCCGCCGGACGCCGAGGAC
>DASUNJ010000384.1:0-2902 GCA_036277235.1 Thermoanaerobaculia bacterium
CAACCGCCCCCCCGGCCGGACCTGCGCCACCGCCAGGTGGAGCGCCTCCTCGGTCACCTTGAGGAGCCGCTTCGCCTCGTCGTCGACCTCGCCCACCGCGAACGTGCGCGCCGCGTCGCCGTAGTACCCCTTGTACAGGACGCCGCAGTCGATCCCGACGATGTGCCCCTCCTTGAGAGGAACGTCGTTCGGGATGCCGTGCACGATCACGTCGTTGACGGAGATGCACAGCGTCGCCGGGTAGCCTCGGTAGTTCAGGAAGGCCGGCACGCCGCCCGCGCCGCGGATCACCCGCTCGGCGAGGCGGTCCAGCTCGCGCGGCGTCACCCCCGGGGCGATGATGGCGCCAACCTCGTCCAGGACCGTCAGGACGATCCGGTTGGCCTGGTCCATCAGCTCGATCTCGCCGGGGGTCTTCAGCACCATCAGCCATTCACCCCCAGCGCGACCAGCATCTGGGACGTCACCTGTTCGACCGGGAGGTTGCCGTCGATCGGGTAGAGCAGACCGCGCGCTCTATAGTAACCGATCAAGGGCTCCGTTTTTTCCCGATATACCCGAAGTCGTTCGCGAACGACCTCCTCGCTGTCGTCTCCCCGCCCCCGCAGCACCGCCCGCCGCACCAGCTCCTCCCCGGGAACCTCCACGAGGAGGACCGCGTCGAGCTCCTCCCCGGTTCCGGTCAGGATGCCCTCCAGGGTGTGGGCCTGGGGGAGCGTCCGGGGGTAGCCGTCGAGCAGGAATCCCTGCCGGGCGTCCGCCTTGGCCAGCCGGTCCTTCACCACGTCGGCCATGGTCCCGTCGTCGACCAGCGCGCCGGAAGCCATGATCCCCTGCACCTTGCCGCCGAGCTCCGTGCCCGACGCGACCGCCTGGCGCAGCATGTCGCCGGTCGAGATCGCCGGCACGCCGAGCTGGCCCGCGAGCAGCTCCGCCTGCGTCCCCTTGCCCGCGCCCGGAGGTCCGAGCAGGACAATGCGGCGTTCAGCCTCTCCGGCCACGAATGCGACCCTTCTTCATGAACCCCTCGTAGTTGCGCATCACGAGCTGGCTTTCGACCTGCTGGATCGTGTCCATCGCTACGCCGACCACGATGAGGAGCGAGGTGCCGCCGAAGTAGAAGTTGATCCCGAGGCCCTCGGTGAACCACGCCGGGAAGTAGGGAGCGATCGTGCGCCCGATCCCCGGGAGGCCGGCCACGTTGAAGCCGGTCAGCAGGAACTCGGGCAGCACCGTCACCGCGGCCAGGTAGATCGCGCCCACCAGCGTGATCCGGGTCAGGATGCGGTCGATGTACTCCGCCGTCCGCTTGCCGGGGCGGATGCCGGGGATGAACCCGCCGTACTTCCGCATGTTCTCCGCCAGGTCGGCCGGGTTGAAGATGATCGACACGTAGAAGTACGAGAAGAAGATGATCGTCACCACCTGCAGGAGGTAGTAGATCGGCTCGCCCCAGCCGAGGGCGGCGCCGAACCGCTGCAGCCACTCGGTCTCGGTGAACATCCCCGCGATGACCGCCGGCAGGGTCACGACCGAGCTGGCGAAGATCACGGGGATCACGCCGCCGGTGTTGACGCGCAGCGGCAGGTAGGTGCTCTGGCCGCCGTAGACGCGCCGGCCCACGACCCGCTTGGCGTACTGCACGGGGATCCTGCGCTGCGCCCTCTCCATGTAGACGATGAAGGCGACGACCGCGACCATGAACAGCAGCAGGATCAGGATCGTGAGGAACGCGATGTTCCCCTGCCGCATGGCGTCGACGGTCGTGCCGATGGCCGGGATCAGGCCCACCACGATGCCCGCGAAGATGATCAGCGAGATGCCGTTGCCGATGCCGCGTTCGCTGATCTGCTCGCCCAGCCACATGATGAAGGCCGTGCCGGTGGTCAGCGTGATCACGGTCATGGCGCGGAAGCCCCAGCCCGGCTCCGGCACCAGCGCGGCGCCGCCCGGCGTGCGCTGGGCCTCCAGGAACAGGGCGATGCCCGTGCCCTGGATGATCGAGATCAGCACCGCGCCGTAGCGCGTGTACTGCGTGATCTTCCGCCGTCCCAGCTCGCCTTCCTTGGACAGCTTCTCCAGGTAGGGCCACACCACCGTCAAGAGCTGCAGGATGATCGACGCGGTGATGTAGGGCATGATGCCCAGCGCGAACACCGCGATCTTTTCCAGGCTGCCACCGGTGAAGGTGTTGACGAAGCCGAGGAAGCTCCCCTGCGCCTGCTTCATGAACTCGATCAGCGCTTGCGGGTCCACGCCCGGAGTCGGGATCTGACACCCGATCCGGTAGATCGCCAGCAGCCCGAACGTGAACAGGACGCGCTTGCGGAGGTCGGGGATCGCGAAAATGTTGCGAAAGCTTTCGATCACGCCTGCAGCTCCTCACAGCTTCCGCCCGCCGCCTCGATCTTGGCGCGCGCGGACTTGCTGAACTTGTTCGCCGTCACCTTGAGCGCCTTGTCGATCTCGCCGTCGCCAAGCACCTTGACCGGCTTGCCGGAGCGGACCATGCCGCGCTCGGCCAGCACCTCGGGCGTGACCTCCCCCTCGAGCTCGGCGAGCTGCGACAGGTTCACCACCGCGTACTCGGTCTTGAAGATGTTGGTGAACCCGCGCTTCGGCACCCGCCGGATGAGCGGCATCTGGCCGCCTTCGAAGCCGAGGCGCTGCGCGTAGCCGGAGCGCGACTTCTGCCCCTTCTCGCCCTTGCCCGCGGTCTTGCCGAGGCCCGAGCCGGGGCCGCGCCCGACCCGCTTCTTGGAGTGCTTGCTCCCCTTGGCCGGGGACAGCTCGTGCAGCTTCATGATGGTTCCTCTTGAACTTCCAGCAGGTACCGGACCTTGTTCACCATGCCGCGGACGGCGGGGGTGTCCTCCCGCACGACCTCGTGACGAATCCGGCG
>DASUNJ010000385.1:0-13563 GCA_036277235.1 Thermoanaerobaculia bacterium
TCAAGGGGGAGAACGAGGGGCGCTCGCTGCTCGACGCCATGCACGACGGCAGCGTCGACGGCATGCAGACGTTCGACGACGAGCTGGAGAAGATGTGGGAGAAGGGCATCATCGGCAAGGACACCGCCCTCGCCTATGCCACGAACCCGACGAACCTCGCCCTGCGCCTGGCCGAGGACGCCGAGGGGATGTCGTCCGAGACGCAGCCCGAGGGCGAGTCCCTGCTGTCCATGCTGGAGGATCAATGATCCGCATCCACTGCAACGCCTGCCATCGCCCGATCCTCGTGGACGAGACCAAGCTCCCCATGCGGGAGGTGATCTTCCCCTGTCCCGCCTGCAAGGCCGCGCTGACCGTCGACCGCCGGAACCTGGCCCAGACCGCCGCGCCACCCGCTCCGGCTCCGAGCCCCGCGCCCCAGAAACCGGCCGCGAGCCCCGCCAGCCCCGCCAGCCCCGCCAACCCACTACCGCCGCAAGCCTCGGCGCCGCCCCCCGACGAGGAGTCCCAGGCCATCCTGGAGGACGACCTCGCGGCCAAGGCGCTGATCGTGGGTATGGACAGCCCGGCCGCGCGGCAAGCAGCCGAGGCGCTCGGATTCCAGCCGGTCCATTTCGCGACGGTGGAGGCCTGCCGCGATTACTACCTGCAGGAGTACCCGTCGCTGGTCTTCCTCTGCCCGGCCCACATGACCCGTCCGCCGCTGGAGGAGCTGGCGCCGATCACGAACATCGGCCCCTCGGACCGCCGCCGCAGCTTTTTCATCCTCCTCGCCGACGGTCTGCGCACGCTCGACGGCAACGCGGCCTTCTTCTACAACGTGAACCTGGTGGTGGCGAGCAAGGACGCGGGCTCGATCCAGCAGGTCTACCGCGACGCCGAGGCGCACCACCGGCGCATGTACCACAGCTTCTGGGCGGTGCAGCGGGAGGCCATGTAGTAGGCTACCCGCCACGATGTGGCGGAGATCTGCGCTCCTTTTTACCCTTGTTCTCCTCGCTGTCTTTGCAGGCAGGGCCGCCTTCGCGGTGCGTCTGGGCCAGCCGTCCGAGCGGCCGCGGTGGGTCGCGGGGGAGATCCTGGTCGGCTTCAACGACCGGGTGACCGGGCGCTCGCCCTCCCTCGACAACCTGTTCCAACGCTTCGGCGTGCGCGAGGTCCACGCCGTCTTCCAGACACCCGGCGACCGCCCCAGGCCGGAGCTGCGCAGGCAGGAGGAGCAGACGGCGAGCCTGGCCGGGCTCTCCCGCGTCTACCGTCTGACCCTGGCACCCGATGCCGACATCGAAGCCGCGGCAGCCGCGTTCCGCCAAGACCCCCGCGTCGAATTCGCCGAGCCCAACTTCCTGGCCTTCATCCAGACGCTGCCGGACGACGCCTTCGCCGATCCCGACCAGGGCGGTGGGTGGAAGGAGGCCGGCTGGGGCCAGCCGTACGCCGACCTCTGGGGCCTGGCACGAACCGGCTGGGCGGAAGTCTGGGAGCGGCAGGCGGAGCTCTGGCCGGATGCCGACCGGGTCGGCGGCGGGGGAATCACGGTCGCGGTGATCGACACCGGGGTCGACTACCGGCACCCCGACCTCGCGGCCAACATCTGGCGCGACGCCAAGGGGCGACCGGGCCGCGACTTCGTGGACATCCACGTCCCGTCCTACCTGCGGCACGGGTATCAGCTCATTCCGGAGGAGGACTACCGTGGGCGGGACTTCGACCCGTCCGACCGCAGCGGGCACGGCACCCATGTGGCAGGCACGATCGCCGCCGTGGCGGACAACGGCGTGGGCATTGCCGGGGTGGCCTGGAAGGCGCGCCTGATGCCGCTGCGGGTGGGCTTCACCATCCGCACCAAGGCGGGAGACAGGGTCGGGGTGCTGGAGATGGACGACATCGCCGCGGCCCTCGTCTATGCGGCGGACCAGGGGGCCGACGTCGTCAACATGAGCTTCGGCTCCGTGGGGGAGGAGCCCGCGCTGCTCCGGATGGCGCTCAAGTACGCCCACGACCGCGGGGTCGTCCTGGTGGCCGCGGCGGGCAACGACGGGGTCGACGCGGCGGACGCCTTTCCGGCTTCAAACCCGAACGTGATCTGTGTCGGGGCCGCGGTGAGCAGCGACCGCCGCGTCTACTTCTCCAACTGGGGAGGCCGGGTGGATCTCTCGGCACCCGGCAGCGACATCGTCTCCCTGCGGGGCACTGGCACGACGCTGACCGGCTCCGGCAACCTGGTAGGCGAGGACAAGCTCTACATCCGGGCGAGCGGCACGTCCATGGCGGCCCCGCACGTGGCCGGCGCCGCGGCGTTGCTGCTCTCCAGGCATCCCGAGCTGACGCCCGAAGGGGTGCTCGCACGTCTCCTCTCCGGCGCAGCCCTGCTCTCGCCGGGGGGCGAGACCGTGCTGCGCAACGGCCGCGCTTTTCCCTTCGGTGCCGGCCGGCTCGATCTGCCGCGCGCCCTGGAGGCGGAGGGGGGGCTGGCGGTCCTCCTGCACTCCTATGAGGTCCTGGACGAGGCCCACGGCGACGGCGACCGGGTGCCCGAGTCGGGCGAGCGGGTGCGCGTCCGGATCTCGCTGCGGAATGCCGGCCGTACCCTGGAAAAGGCCACGGCCGAGCTGGCGGGCCTGTCCGCGGGCGCCCCGTTCTCCATCGCGAGCTGGCGTTCGGGCGAGGTCCGCACCTTTGCCACCGAGCTGGAGGTCCCCGCAGGCACGCCGCGAAACCTGGAAGGTGCCCTTCGAGTGGTAGTGCAAAACTCCACTTTTCAGCAGGAGATCCCTCTGCCGCTCGTCCTCAACGGCCCCGCGGACAAGAGCGGCTGGCCGGTCAAGGGCCTGAAAGTCGCGGACGGGCTGGTCACCGCCCCGGCGCTGGGCGACCTCGACGGTGACGGCCGGCCCGAGGTCGTGGCCATGACCACGCTCGGCGACGTCTTCGCCCGCGGCGCCGACGGCAAGCTCCTGCCCGGATGGCCGGTGCGCCTCCGCGGCGGTCACGAGCAGTCCTCCCCCCTGGTCGCCGACCTCGACGGCGACGGCGACGGCGAGGTGGTGCTGGCCCTGGACCGGGAGATCCACGTGCTCGACCGGACCGGCCTTCCGCTGCCGGGCTGGCCGCAATCGCTCGCTCGCCTGGTGCTCTGCTCGCCCGCGGCCGGCGACGTGGACGGCGACGGCGACCTGGAGGTCGTGGTGCTCGACCAGGAAGCCAACCTCTACGTCTTCGACGCGGCCGGGCACGCTCTGCCGGGCTGGCCGCGGGACGTGGGGAGCTTCAGCAATACCACTCCAGCGCTGGCCGACCTCGACGGCGAGCCGGGCGCGGAGATCCTCGCCGGCACCACGGACGGCTGGCTCATGGCCTTGCGGAAGGATGGGAGCGCGGTGCCGGGCTCGTGGCCGGCGCTGCTGGGAGTGATGGGGCCCTCCTCGCCGGCAGTGGCGGACCTGGACGGGGATGGCGAGGTGGAGATCGTGGCCGTCAACGCGGCCGGCAGCCTCTTCCTCCTGAACCGGCAGGGCTCCATCGAGACGACTGCCCGCCTGCCCGGCCAGCACGGCTTCTCCTCTCCCGCAATCGGTGATCTGAACGGCGACGGCCGGCGCGAGATCGCGGTCGGCAGCGGCCAAGCGGACGGCGCCGGGTTCGTCTCCCTGGTCGATGCCGAGGGCGCGATGATGCCGGGCTGGCCCGCGGCGACCGGCGCGAATGTGAGCGCCTCGCCGGCCCTGGTGGATCTCGACGCCGACGGCCACCGGGAAGTGGTGGTGCCCGACCTCTACGGCCAGCTCCACGCGCTGCGCGCGGACGGCAGGGCGTTCCCCGGCTGGCCGCGCGACCTGGACGGCTGGGTGCTCTCCTCGCCGGTGGCCGCGGACCTGGACGGCGACGGCAACCTGGAGATCGTGCTAGGGAGAATCGTGCTCGGCCTCCTGCGGACGCCGATCGCGATGACCTATGCCATCGAGACCGGGTCGCCCGCGGAAGCCTGGCCGACGTTCAAGGGCGATCCGGGGCGGACCGGCTCAGTGCCCTGATGGCTCTCGACCTGATGCCCCACCTGTGGACCCTCAGCCCGCGCATCCGCCACGCGGTGCGGCCCGGCCGCGCTCCGGAATCCCGCCCTTGGGAGTCGGTCGTGGACGATCCCCAGGTGGGTCCGGTCCGCCTGACCGGCCGTCTGCGGGAGCTTCCCGGGGACGACCTTCTCGTCCTGGTCCACGGTCTTGGCGGCTCCATCGACAGCCATTACATGATCCGCGGAGCCAAGGCGGCCGAGGCGGCAGGGCTCTCCTGTCTGCGGGTGAACCTGCGGGGGGCGGATCGCTGGGGCGACGATTACTACCACGCGGGCCTGACCGCGGACCTGCACGCCGCGCTCGCCAGCCCGGAGGCCGGCCGCTTCCGGCGGATCTGGATGATCGGCTACTCCCTGGGCGGCCACGTGGTGCTGCGGCTGGCCACGGAGGAGGCGGACCCCCGCCTGGAGGCCGTGGCCGCGGTCTGCGCTCCGGTCGACCTGGCGCTCTCCGTCGTGGAGATCGACTCGCCCGGCTTCTGGCTCTACCGCCGGTACCTGCTGCGCAGCCTGTCGGACATCTACCGCGCCGTGGCGGCCCGCAAGCCGGTTCACTATCCGGTGGAGAAGCTCGGCGAGATCCGCCTCATCCGCGAGTGGGACGACTGTATCGTCGCGCCCCGGCACGGCTTCGCGGACGCCGCCGACTACTACGCCCGGATGAGCGTAGCCCCGCGCCTGCCGGAGCTGCGGTTGCCCGCGCTGCTCCTGAACTCCGAGTGCGATCCCATGGTGCCGGCGCGGGCCGTGCGTCCGGCGCTGGAGCGGGAGTTTCCGAACCTGCGGGTGGATTGGGTGCGGGGAGGCCACGTGGCTTTCCCGGACGGTCTGGACGCCCGAGTGATCGGTTGGCTGCGCGAGGGCAGGCGCTCCCCCTCGTAGGGCAGCGGCTGCCCCATGAGGGACGGTCGCTGCCCCTTCAGGGCAATGGCTGCCCTGTCAGGGGCGGTGATTGCCCTTTGAGGGCAACGGCTGCCCTATGAGGGCAACGGCTGCCCTGTCAGGGGCGATGGCTGCCCTTCGAGGGCAACGGCTGCCCTCTCTCAAGTCTGGGAAAAGATTTGTGCGAGGCGCTCGATCCCGTCCACGAGACGCGGTCCGGGCCGGCTGAAGCAGCCGTTGGCATCCACGGGGAACATCCGCCCCCGCAGACCCGAACGGTTGCCGAGCAGGGCGAGCTGGGCCGCGGCGCCTGCCTCGTCGTAGCCGCAGGGCATTACCACGAGGATGTCGGGGTCGGCCTCCCGGACCTGTTCCCAGGTGAGGCGGGCGGAATGATCCCCCGGCTTCGCGAAGACGTCGGTCCCGCCCGCGATCTCGATCATCTCCGGCACCCAGTGGCCCCCGGCGAACGGAGGATCGAGCCACTCCAGGGCGGCGACGCGAGGCCGGGGGCGGCCCTGCACCCGGAAGCGCACGGCATCAAGGCGGCGCTCCAGATCCCGGACGAGAGCCTCGGCCTCCGCAGTCCTTCCCGTCACCTCGCCGATGCGGCGGATATCGGCCATCACATCCGCGAGGGTTTTGGGATCGAGCGAGAGGACCTCCGGGCAGCGGGGGAGTGGCTGAATGGCGCCGTCCACCTGCTCCGTGCTCACCGCGCACACCGGGCAGAGCTGCTGGGTAACGATCAGGTCGGGAGCGAGCTCCGCGATGCGTTGCTCGTCCAGCGTATAGAGGCTCTCGCCGCTCCCCACCTGGGCCGACACGGCCTTGTCCACCTCGGCGGAGCTCATCCCCGGCGTCAGAGCGCTCCCGGTGAGGATGGGCCGGGTCCGCGCTTCAGCGGGAAAGTCGCATTCGTGGCTGACCCCCACCACCAGATCCCCCGCGCCGACCGCGAAGAGGATCTCGGTGCCGTTGGGGACGAGGGAGATGATCCGCATGGCGGGGGGAGTATAGTCGTTTCGCCATGAAGACCCTGATAGCTCTCCTGGCTCTCCTCTTTCCCCTCAGCGTCTTAGCCCAGAGTCCCCGCGTAGTTGTCCTCGGCACCGCCCAGGACGGCGGCATGCCCCAGACCGGTTGCGAGCATGCGGCGTGCGCGGCGGCGCGGAAGGACCCGAAGCTTGCCCGGCGGGTGGCGAGCCTGGGGATCGTGGCCGGCGGCCGTACCTTCCTGGTAGACGCCACGCCCGACCTTCCGGCTCAGATCCAGGAGGTCCACGCCTTCCGGCCATTCCCCGAGGGGCGGGTGGACCGGGCGCCGTTCGACGGCGTGCTTCTGACCCACGCTCACATCGGCCACTACCTGGGGCTCGCGCACTTCGGCTTCGAGAGCCTGAACACCAAGGACCTCCCGGTCTACGTCTCGCCGCGCATGGCCGAGTACCTGCGGACGAACGGACCCTGGAGCCAGCTCGTCCGGCTCGGCAACGTCAAGATCGTTGAGATCAAGCCCGGCGAGTGGTTCTCCCTGGGCGAGGGGATCTCCGTCAAGGCGTTCGCGGTTCCTCACCGCGACGAGTACAGCGACACCATGGCCTTCCTGATCCGCGGCCCGAAGCGGACGCTCCTCTACGTGCCGGACACGGACACCTGGAAGACCTGGACGCGGCCCCTCCCTCAGGTGATCGAGGAGGAGAAGGTCGACTACGCCCTGCTCGACGCCACCTTCTACTCCCCGGACGAGCTGCCCGACCGGGACGTGACCAAGATCAAGCACCCGCTGGTCACCGACTCCATGGAGCTGCTGAGCCCGCTGGTCAAGGCGGGCAAGGTGAAGGTGTGGTTCACCCACCTCAACCACTCGAACCCGGCTCTGGACCCGAACGGCGAGGCCCGGAAGAACATCGAGGCCAAGGGGTTCCGGGTGCTGGACGAGGCGGACGAGTTGGACCTATAGCTCGGGGCCGCCACTGCCGATCCCTCCTCCGCTAACCAAGATTGGAATCTTGGTGTCTCTCTAGCCTGACGGCACTCTGTCATCACGTAGGACCGACCGTTTGGAAGAGGAGGGGATCTCATGCCGATCCGAGCGCCTGCTTTGAACGGATTCAATGCTTCCACAGGCGAACCGCTTCCGTGCGCGACGATCGACCAGATCGCAGCCATGGCTTGTGGCGAGCACCTGCCCACAGGTGAGGCCGAGGAGCTCAGGCGGCGGTCGAGCTATCTGAGAGAGGATCATCTGGATACCCGATTCCAGGTCGACCCTCGGAACCTGGCGGAAACGGGCTGGGGGATCATCTTTCCGGAAGGCAGGCAGGAAGAGCTGCGGGACGCTCTCGAGCCGCTTCTGGCCCTGCGGCGGTCCCAGGCCGGAGGAATCGCCGAAAACCGTTACCGGGAGCTCATTTACCATAGAGGCGAGTCCAAGGCACGCTTCCTGGCCCGTCACGGCGCAGGCCCTGGGCCAGCGGACCCGGACCTCCTCCCCTATTACCTGCTGATCGCCGCCAGCCCTGAAGAGATCTCGTTCCGTTTTCAATATCAGCTCGACGTGCAGTACGCCGTCGGCAGGCTCTGCTTCGCTGCGGCCGACGAGTATGCCCATTACGCCGGGAGTGTAGTGGCGGCAGAAATGGGGACCATGTCGCCTGCCCGCCGGGTGTCGTTCGTCGGGTTTTCCCATCCTGACGATCCTGCTACCCAACTCAGTTTGCAGAACCTGGTGGAGCCGTTGGCCGCCAGGATCTACCGAGACCGGCAGGACTGGCCGGTCGAGACCGTCTGTGGCCCTGAGGCCACGAAAGCGGCGCTCGCCGAGCGGATGGGCGGATCCCTCACTCCATCTCTCCTCTTCACGGCCGGCCATGGCCTGCTCTTCAACTCCTCCGACCCTCGGCAGTCTCGGCACCAGGGAGCGCTGCTCTGTCAAGACTGGCCCGGTCCCAAGGCATGGCGCGGAAAGATTCCACCGGACTACTACATGGCGGGAGACGACATTTCGGACTCGGCCTCTCCGTCGGGCCTGATCGCCTTCTTCTTCGCTTGCTATGGCGCCGGCACACCCCTCTACGACAGCTTCGCAATGGAGGGAGGACCGCAAAAAGCCGCCTCCGAGAGCTTTGTCGCCCGGTTGCCGCAACGTCTGCTTGGCCACCCGGGGGGCGGGGCGCTGGCCGTGGTGGGTCACGTCGACCGCGTCTGGACTTTCTCGTTCGACTGGCCGCAGTCGGGAGCTCAGCTCCAGGTGTTCGAGAGCGCGCTGGGAAGGCTGCTCGAGGGTTATCCGGTCGGCGCGGCCATGGAGTACTTCAATCAACGATATGCGGAGCTGTTCACCGATCTGGCCGAGGAGCGCGAGCAGGTCCACTGGGGTGCCCCTCCGGACTTCATGAGCCTGTCTGATCTGTGGACCGCCGCCAACGACGCCCGCTCCTATGTCGTGCTCGGCGATCCGGCGGTGCGCCTCGCTCACGCCCCGGCGGCGGAAGGGAATTGAAGGGAGATGGCGAGCTCGGAGGAGACCTACCTCGACAGCGAGCTCGAGCTGTCGAGCCTCGCATCGGCCCGGTTCTCCTGGAGCGGCGGGGACTACCGGGGAAGACCGGCGCTCGGGCCGGATTTGGCCGAGCGGCTCCTCGCCCTGGAAGACGAGCACGAAGCGTACGGAGCCGAGCTCTATGACGCGGTTTTTCCCGCGAGCAGCGAGCTGCGCGAGGGTCTTCGCGAGGCGATCGGCGCGGCGGAACGGGAGAAGAGTCGTCTCCGTTTCCGCCTGCATCTTTCGCTCGACCTTCCCGACTGGATCCACGCCCTCTACTGGGAGCTGCTGGCCGATCCCGAACGCCACCTCGCCCTGGCCCGCTCGCCGGACACCGCCTTCTCCCGCTATCTGGATGCGCGGCGGGCGAAGGGCGCACCGGCCCCCGGGCGGCCTCGCCTGCTCTGCGTCGTCTCCGCGCCCTCCGATGCCGTCGGCTACCGCATGGCGGAGATCCGCCGCGAGGAGGTCCTGCGGAGCCTCGCAAGCTCGTTCGGAGAGCTGGCCGATGCTGTCGAGGTGTCCTTCTTGGAACCGCCGGCCACTCTGAGCCGGCTGCGGGACCGGCTGATGGAGAAGGGGGGCTTCCAGCTCCTTCACTTTTTCGGCCATGGCCTCAGCCGCAACGGCGTGTCCGCCCTGGTTCTCGAGACGGAGCAAGGCCGGGTCCACCCGGTCGACGAAAAGCTGCTGGCAGAGGTCTTTCTGGGCGTCCGCGGTCTGCGTCTCGTCACCCTCATGGCCTGCCATGGTGGGGCGCCATCCTCCGGCGATCCCTTCAGCGGCCTTGCCGGCCGGCTCGTCCAGCGCGGCGTGCCGTCGGTGATCGCCATGCGCCGGGCGGTCCGCATCGACAGCGCACACCGCTTCACCCGGCATCTCTACCGGCACATCGCCCAGACCGGCAGGGCCGACGCGGCGGTCAATGAGGCACGCCAGCAGCTCTATCTCGCCGAGCCGCGGGGGATTGACTGGAGCAGCCCGGTGCTCTACTCGCGCCTGAGCGACGGCAGGCTCTGGCTCCCCAGGACCGAGGCGCAGGAGCCAGAAGAGCGCCGTCCGCGCATTCAGCTGACCCTCCACCGCCTGCGCCAACCGCTTCCCTGGATCCCGGCGCTCCTTGCCGCCGTGCTCTTCGTCCTCGGTCTCTGGCCGGCCGGAAAGGCCGAGGTGCGCCTCGATCTCCAGGTCTCCCAGCTCTTCTTCCGGCTGGCGAAGAGTGCCACGGTGATCGAGCGCCTCGACCTCGAAGAGCTCGCCGCGACCCGGCTCGCCGGCGTGCGCCTTCCGTCGTCCTTTCCGGTCCGGCCCGGTGATGGCGTGGTGAAGGGCCTCCTGCTCGCCACGCGCGGCGACGGCTCGCACGTGACGCTCCACACGCCCCCCCTGCCGCCCGGGACCGGCTTCGGCATCGAGCACCAGGATGAAAGCTCCTACCGCATCACGGTAACCGATTCGGGCCAGGAGCTCCGTGCGACGTTCCTGGGCGGCGTGATGCTGAAGCCGCTCACCGCCCCGCCTGTCCATCTCCGCCTCGACCATCCCGACGCGCTCGTCCTGTATCCCCAGAGCCGCGCCATGGAGATCGACGTCACGTTCGCACGCCTCGCCCCGGACAGCTTCGCGGCCGACATCGCGATCGACCGGCTCGAGCTGATCCGGGTGATCGATCAGCAGACCACGAAGACGACCATGTTGCAGAAGGAGTCCACGCTTCTGGGCGGGGAGGTGCTCGTTCAGACGACCGGCCGGCGAGCCCGATTGGCCAAAGATGAGACCTTGCGCTTTGCCGCCCTCGCGGGATCGCTCACTTCTCTTCACCTTGGCGAAGAAGGCATCCGTCTCGGTTTCCAAGGGAGCGTTTCGGGGCTCGAGCGCGTTCCGCAAGGGCTCCCGCCCGAAAACCTGATGCCCTCCGTCCTCGATCTCTGGGTGGCCGGCCCGGCTCGCGTGGCGTTGCAGGCGGCCGCCGGTGCCCTGGCCTTGGCTGTCCTGCTACTTACCGCCCTGGATATTTTTATCCTCAGCCAAAGGAAAACGAAATGTTCCTGAAAACCTCCCCGCTGCTCGCCATCCTGCTCCTGCTTGCCAACGCTTCTCCAAGTGGAGCGCAAGTTGAAAAAGGCCTCTACAAGCTGGGTCTCATCTCGGGAGAGAAGGAGAAAAAACACGAGAGCGAAAAGGAACGGCGATACCGGCAAGACGTCCTCAATGCGGCCACGGACGCATTTGTCGCCACGCGCCGCTTCACCATGGTGGAACGCAACCAGCTCGACGCCATCTTCACCGAGAAAAGCTTGCAGGACTTCATCGGCGGCCAGGTCAACAACAAGCTGACCGACGTGCTCGGGCTCGACCTCGTGGGTGTCGTCGGCTACACGGTCGAAACCTCGAAGTCCTCCGAGGGAAAGCCGGTGACGAAGTGCATCATCGACGTGCGCTTGGTGGACGTGAAAACGGCCTCGATCCTGGCGACCGTGACGAGCGACCGTCCCGACCTGGCGCTGTTGCTGCCCTCCTCGACCCCCAGGGAAGCCGAGAAGCTCCTTTACAAAAGTATTCGCGACGCGTTTCCCCCGCTGGGTTACGTCGTAAGCGTCAGCGGCAAGGACATCATCATCGATCTCGGGACCGAAGCCGGGCTCAAGAATGGAGACACCCTCGAGATCGTGCAGGAGGGGGAACAGATCATCCATCCTGTCACCGGAAAGGTGCTGTCGGCTCCCATGAAGGTCATCGGCGAGTTGAAAGTGGTGACCACAGCTCCCCAGGTCTCCACCTGCAAGCTCAAGTCGAAAGGGATGCCTCCCATCGCCAGCCTGGTCCGGCTGAAGGGGAGCCGCTCCCTCATCCTGGATTGGGGCTCGCGCATCCCCTTCATCAAAAACAATGTGGAAAACAAAAAGAAGGAGGTCGAGAAATGACAGCCATTCGCTCGGCCTTGTGCCTGGCTCTACTGCTCCTGCCCGCGGGAGCACTGGCAGTGGACTCCCTCTGTGATCGGAGCCTCCCGCAAGACTCGAAGAGCCCGATGGCCTATCACCTGCGCGGCGACCGTTGCGAGGGCATCTACGCCCAGCAGGTGAGCTCGATCTCCGTGGAGGTTCGCTCGCTCGTCGCGGGCTTCGGGGCTTTCGATCCGGCCAGGAACGAGAAGCTGGAGCTCGCCTGGACCGCGCCGCCCGGCAACACGCGCGACGTGCGGCTGCGGGCATTCAGCTTCAAGCCGCGCACCTACTACCGCATGGACACGGCGGTGCCGGCCGCCCGGGGCGCCTATCACTGGCCCACCGACGTTCTCGCCTCGGTGGGGCTTGGCCAGGTTGACCTCGGCCTCATGGCCTGGATCGACCTGCCCAGCCCGGTAGGCTTGGCCCGCCCGGTCTATCTGCCCCTTCGTGCCGGTGCGGGCGCCGCGAAGCGGAATGACGGCTACGAGGTCTCGCTCGTCCCCTCCGTGCGGCTCTCCGAGGTCCGCCTGAAGGTGAGCCGGCTCGACGACAAGGGCAACGTCAAGGACACCTTGCAGGACAAGGAGCTGGGCATTGCCTATTACCCCGCCGCCACACCGACGGTTTTCTCGACGGGCAAGCTCGGACCGGCAGGTTTCTATCGGCTTGTCATCACGGCCATCCCCAAATCCGGCCTCTCCGTCGTGCAGGACATCGAGCTCTATCACCCGGGAGACTGAAGGAGACAAATGTGAAGATTCAACGGAAAATGCGCGCCTTGACAATCGGTTGGTTGGTGGCCTGCGCCGTCCCCGCGCTGGGCGCAGACCGTGCCGACCTCTACCAGGACGCGGAGCGCGCCGAGCCTCTGGTCGTCCGCATCACCGCGCCGAACACCGAAGGCGCCGGCATCATCTTTCACGTCGATGACCGGTACATCTATGGCATCACGGCCAAGCACGTCGTGTTTCGGGGAAAGGTGATCGACGGCCTCCAGGCCGAGCTACGATTCCGGCCGGGGCGCCAGCTTCCGGTCGAGGCCTTCAAGCTCCATTACCAGGAAGACCTCGCGGTTTTCCGGGCCGAGCTCGCTCCTGCCGGGCTCTCGGGCGCGGAGGTGCTCAAAGGCGTTCCCTTGAACCAGCTCGGCGCCTCCGGCGATCTCGACCCCGGGGATGTGCTGTTCAGTCTGGGACACTCCACGGCCAGCGCCTGGATCACCCCCAAGACCCCTGTCCGCTTCGCCAAAGGCGACGGTGCCAATGCCTTCCTGTTCGAATCCGACTGTCCCCAGGGGCACTCCGGCGGCGGAGTGTTCGATGCTCAGTGGCGGCTCGTCGGGATGATGATCGAAGAAGAGCGCCCGTTCTGCCGCGCCCTGCGTATCGATCCGGTCCTGAAGATTGTCCAGGGCTGGAAACTGGACGTGAGTCTGCGTCCGCCGCCGCCGCGGGAGGGTGACAAGGCGGCCTCCCGGCAGATCAACGTGGCGGTGGTGGGCTTCGACAACCGGAGCACCAAGGACCTCCCGAACCTGGGCTTCGTCGCGCAGGACATCACGACCTCGTACCTGCATACCTTGCCCGGCGTCGTCCTGGTGACTCGCGACCGGCTGGAAGCGGTGCGCGACGAGATCAAGCATCCGGACACGCTGAAAACGGGCAAAGGGATCACCAACGTGGGGCATCTGCTCCAGGCGGACGCGCTCGTCACCGGCTCCATCGTGCGCTACGATGTCGAGCGCCGGACCTTCGAGGGGTATGGCACGAGCGCGCTCGTGGACGTCTTCCGCATGGCCCTCAGCCTGCAGATCCTCGACGTGAAATCCGGGCGCGTGCAGTTCTCGAAGAATTTCGAGGTGGAACGCTCCAAGCAATACCCCAAGGCCACCTCGGCGCCGCGCGAGCCGATCGATCTCACCAGCGAGCTCCTCGAGGCTCTCCTCGACCAGGCGCAGCCCGACATCCGGAGTGCCTTGACCCAGGTGGTCGGGGGGCTTGGCTCAGCCGGGCAGTTCGTCGACGTGCCCGTCAGCTCGACGCCCGCCGGAGCCGACGTAATCCTCAACGGCATCTACATGGGCAAGACGCCGACCACGCTCCAACTCG
>DASUNJ010000386.1:0-6279 GCA_036277235.1 Thermoanaerobaculia bacterium
CCGACAACAGCACCCGCGAGGGGCGGTCGCAGAACCGGCGCGTCGCGCTGGTCGTTCTGAACTAAGGAAGGAAAAGGCCGGAAAGCGGCGGCCTCCGGGCCGCCGTCCTCCCTTACACGCCCGCCTGCTTCAGGATTTTCCGGACCGTGGCGCCGTCGGCGACGCCGGTGTGGAAGAAGGCAACCTTGCCCTTCTTGTCGATGATCATCAGGGTGGGGAGGGCGACCACGCCGAGCTTGCTGGACACCTTGTCCTCGGGATCGAGCAGGACCGGGTAGGGGACCGGCTTGTTCTTCAGGAACGAGCGCACCGTGGGCTCGTCCTCGCCGACGTTCGCCGCCAGGAACTGGACCCCCTTGCCCTTGTAGTCGCGGTGGATCGGCTCGAGGATCCGCGTCTGCACGTGGCAGGGCATGCACCAGGTCGCCCAGAAGTCCACGACCACAACCTGGCCCTCGTAGTCCTTGGGACCGATCGTGCGGCCGTCCACCGTCTTCAGGCGGAAGCCGAGATCGGCCGGCGCAGGTTTGCCGGCAGCGGTAGCGCCGTCACGGCAGGACAGGAGCAGCAGCGACAGGACAGTCGCGGTCAGCAGGGCACGACGGGAGAGGGCTGGCGTCATCATGGCTGGCGAAACAAGAAAAGGGGGGCACGGATTCCCGGCAGTTGATCCCATCCCCCCTCTCCCCATCCCTCTCCCCCGCCTGCGCGGGAGAGAGGGGGCCGGTCAACCGGAGCGTTTAGCTGCAGCCGCTGGTCGAACCGCAGTTCAGGCACTTGTAGCAACTGCCGTTGCGCACCATGATCGACCCGCAGTCGTGGCAGCTCGGCGCGTCCTGCTGGTAGAGGAAGGTGACCCTGGTCTGCTCGTGGCTGATCACCTCCGCGACCGGCTCCAGCCGACCCCCGCCCAGGAGCGGCATCGGCGCGGACACCGGCGGCTCGTCGCGCAGGATCACTCCTGCCGCCGCCTTCTGCTCCCGGGTCAGGAACTTCGAGGCCAGCCAGCGGAAGATGTAGTCCGTGATCGACTTGGCGATCGGGATCTCCGGGTTCTTCGTGAAGCCCGAGGGCTCGAACCGGGTGTGGCTGAACTTGTCCACCAGGGTCTGCAGAGGCACCCCGTACTGGAGCGCGATCGAGATCGAGGTGGCGAGCGAGTCCATCAGGCCGGAGATCGTCGAGCCCTCCTTCGCCATCACCAGGAAGATCTCGCCCGGCTGGCCGTCGTCGTAGAGCCCGACCGTCAGGTAGCCCTCGTGCTCGTTGATCGAGAACTTGTGCGTGATGGCCCGGCGCTCGTCCGAGAGCTTGCGGCGCACGGCCCGCCGCTCCTGCTCCGGCTGCACCTGCACCGCCGTTTCCTTCTCGCTCCTCTTGGTCGACAGCGGCTGGCTGCGCTTGCAGTTGTCGCGGTAGATCGCCACCGCCTTGAGCCCCATCTGCCAGCCCTCGATGTAGGCCTGCATGATGTCCTCGGGCGTGGAGTCCTCGGGCATGTTGATCGTCTTGCTGATCGCGCCCGAGATGAACGGCTGCACCGCCGCGAGCATCTTCAGGTGCCCCATGTAATGGATGGAGCGCGAGCCCTTGGCCGGCTTGAAGGCGCAGTCGAAGACCGGCAGGTGCTCCTCCTTCAGATGGGGCGCCCCCTCGATCGTGTCGTTCTCGTCGATGAACTCGACGATGGCCCGGATCTGCTCCTTGTCGTAGCCCAGCCGCTTGAGCGCGATCGGCACGGTGTTGTTGACGATCTTGATCATGCCGCCGCCCACCAGCTTCTTGTACTTGACCAGGGCGATGTCGGGCTCCACGCCGGTGGTGTCGCAGTCCATCATGAAGGCGATCGTGCCGGTGGGCGCGAGCACCGAGATCTGGCTGTTGCGCAGGCCGTGCTGGTCGCCGAGCTCCACCACCTGGTCCCAGGACGTGCGTGCGGCCTGCAGGATCTCCAGCGGCACATGGGCCGACTCGATCTGCTTGACCGCGTCGCGGTGCTTGCGCATGACGCGCAGCATGGGCTCGCGGTTGGTCTCGAACTCGTCGAACGGCCCCATGGCCTCGGCGACCCGCGCCGACTGGGCATAGGAGGCGCCCGACATCAGGGCGGTGATCGCCGCCGCGTAGTCGCGGCCGGAATCGCCGTCGTAGGGCACGCCCCGGGCCATGAGCAGGGCACCGAGGTTGGCGTAGCCGATCCCGAGGGGGCGGAACTTGTGCGAGTTCGCCTCGATCCTCGGCGTCGGATAGCTCGCGTTGCCCACGATGACTTCCATGGAGGAGATGACCACCTCGCAGGTATGGCGGAAGCTCTCGACGTCGAAGCCCGCATCCGCATCGTAGAACGTCATCAGGTTGAGCGAGGCCAGGTTGCAGGCCGTGTCGTCGAGGAACATGTACTCGGAGCACGGGTTGCTGGCATTGATCCGGTCGGTGCCGGCGCAGGTGTGCCAGTCGTTGATCGTGGTGTCGTACTGCATCCCGGGATCGCCGCAGACCCAGGCAGCCTCCGACATCTGCTTCATGAGGTCGCGGGCCTTGAAGGTGCCCATGACCTTGCCGCCGCGGCGCGCCCGGGTGTGCCACTCGCCGTCATCCAGCACCGCCTGCATGAACTCGTCGGTGACCCGGACCGAGTGGTTGGCGTTCTGGTAGGCGATCGAGTCGTAGGCGCCGCCGACGGTGTTGAAGCTGCCGTCGTAGCCCGCGTCGATCAGGGCCCAGGCCTTCTTCTCCTCGACTTCCTTGCAGTGGATGAACTCAGGGATGTCCGGGTGGTCGACGTCGAGGATGACCATCTTGGCGGCGCGGCGGGTCTTGCCGCCGCTCTTGATGACGCCGGCGAAGGCGTCGAAGCCGCGCATGAAGGAGACCGGACCGGAGGCCGTGCCGCCGCCGGCGAGCGGCTCGCGGGAGGAGCGCAGCTTGGAGAGGTTGCTGCCCGTGCCCGAGCCGTACTTGAAGAGCATGCCCTCGGTCTTGGCCAGGGTCAGGATCGAGTCCATGGTGTCGTCGACCGAGTTGATGAAACAGGCCGAGCACTGCGGCCTGGGCTCGATGCCGACGTTGAACCAGACCGGCGAGTTGAAGCAGGCGTGCTGGTAGAGGAGGATGTGGGTCAGCTCGTCGTGGAAGGTCTCGGCGTCCTCGGACGAGGCGAAATAGCCGCCGTCGCGGCCCCACTCGGTGATCGTGTCCGATACCCGCGAGACGAGCTGGCGCACGCTGCGCTCCCGCTCCGGCGTGCCAATTTGGCCGCGGAAGTACTTGCTGACCACCACGTTGGTCGCCGTCTGCGACCAGAGCTTGGGGAACTCGACTGCCTTCTGCTCGAAGACCTTCTCCCCCTTCTCGTTGCTGATGACCGCATCCCTCAGCTCCCACTCGACCGTGTCGAAGGGGCTCACCCCCGGCGTGGTATAGAAGCGCTGAAAGCTCAGGCCGTTTTTGGCGGACGCCCCTCCCTTCACGGTACCTTCCACCGACGACGCCGACCTGCCGCTAACGCTCTGCTCCTGCACCACGGGTTGTGCCATTTGAGTTGTCCTCCTCGGGGGGAATGTGTTCTGCACTCAGTTGCACACTCAGTCTACCCGGGATTAACCCGCTGTCAAGAAGAAAAAACACAACATGTTGTGGTGAGGTCAGGCGTTCACCCCAGGACTAGATGAAAATCCGGCGGAAAAGCAGCTGAAAAGCTGCGGAAAGCTTACATGGAAGAAGGGGCAGATTTTACAGAATGGGCGCCCTGTGGAAATCCCCGTCCAGGGGAATGGCCAGGGCTTGTGCTAATCTCCCCGGCGCCAACGGCTGCGTTGCGCCAAGACCTTAACTTTCCTTCGAGAGGGCACGCATGAAGAGGATTGTCCATATCGTGGGCACGGGCACGATCGGAGAGCCGCTGATCGGCCTTTTCACCGACTTCCGGGACCGGATGGGGATCGACGAGGTCACCTTCCACAAGCGGACGCCGCTGGCTTCCGACAAGTCCCGCCTGAGACACCTGATGGAGCGCGGCGCCAAGCTCGCCGTGGACGAGGACATGCGGGGGCAGTTCGAGAAGCTCGGCCATGAGCCCAGCTACGACGCCCGCGAGGCGCTGGAGCGCGCCACCGTGGTCCTCGACTGCACGCCGGCCGGCAACGAGAACAAGGAGAAGATCTACGAGGGGATCACCGGGCCCAAGGGCTTCCTCGCCCAGGGCAGCGAGTTCGGCTTCGGCAAGCCCTACGCCCGCGGCGTCAACGACGAGACCCTGATCGCGGGCGAGGACCGCTTCCTCCAGATCGTCTCCTGCAACACCCACAACATCACGACCTTGATCAAGACGGTCTGCGACGACGGCAACGACAAGGAGTACTGCCTGGACAAGGGCACGTTCGTCTGCATGCGGCGGGCGAACGACGTGTCGGCGACCAGCGGCTTCGTGCCCTCCCCGAACGTGGGCAAGCACGACGACTCTGACTTCGGCACCCATCATGCCCGGGACGCCCACCACGTCTTCGAGACGCTGAACAAGGACTTGAACCTGTTTTCGAGCGCCGTCAAGCTCAACACCCAGTACATGCACTCGATCTGGTTCAGCCTGGAGCTGACCCGGGACACGACCCTCGACGAGGTCAAGCAGCGGCTCAGGGACAACCCTCGGGTGGCGGTCACGGACAAGCGCGACTCCAACCTGATCTTCAGCTTCGGCCGCGATCACGGGTATTACGGGCGCATCCTTTCCCAAGCGGTCGTAGTGCTGCCGACCGTCACCGTGCGGCGCAAGCGCGAGGTCTACGGCTTCTGCTTCACCCCCCAGGACGGCAACTCGCTGCTGTCCTCGGTCGCCGCCACCCTGTGGTTGATCGACCCGGACTGGGAGAGCGTGCAGAACCGTCTGGCCCCGATCCGCCGCTGGATCTACCGGGAGATCTGACTCCTCTCGCCCCGCCGGACCGCGGCGGGGCCTGTCCTCTTCCTATGTCTCTCATCCGGCCCGTGGAGCTGCGTTTTGGAGACCTGCGGATCGAGGGTTGGTCGCGTGCCGGGGACGAGTCCTGGTTCCGCATCCATCCGCCGGGGCTGGCTCTCGACGTCGGCCGGGGAGCCCTGCAGCTCGCGGGCGCCGCGGATGTGTTCATCAGCCACGGGCACCTGGACCACGCCCTGGGGCTGCCCTACGTGCTCTCGCAGCGCTCGCTCCACCGGCTGGTCCACACCCGGGTCTTCTGCCCGGCCGAGATCGCCGAGCCGCTCGGCCTTCTCATCGCTTCGGCCGAGCGCCTGGAGAATGCCCGTTACCTCTATAGCCTCCATCCGCTCTCGCCGGGCGACCGGGTCGCCGTCGGCAGGGACCTGGTCATCAAAGCCTTTGCCGTGGACCACGTGGTGCCGACGCTCGGGTTCCACCTCTGGCGGACGAAGCGGCGGCTGGCCCCCGCGTACGCGGGTCTGTCCGGGGCCGAGCTGGTCGAGCTGCGCGGGCGCGGGATCGAGACTTCGGACGCGGTGGAGGAGCTCTGGCTCTCCTACTGCGCCGACACCGGCCCGGGGGTGTTCGACCGCGAGCCCCGGCTGTTCGGCGCCCGCGTGCTGATGACGGAGTGTACGTTCCTCGGCGACGAGCACCGGGACAAGGGGGAGCGCTTCAAGCACCTGCACATCGAGGACATCGCGCGGCGGGCCGGGGAGATGCGGAATCAGGCCCTGGTCCTGCATCACCTTTCGCGGCGCCACAAGGTGGCCGACCTGCGGGCCGAGGTCGAGCGCCGGATGCCGGAGCTGGCGCCGCGCATCCACTTTTTAGTAGAAGGGGAGGCATGAGGACGAGAGACAGTCAGGGCGGACGGGGGCGCGGTCCCCGGAGACCCGCGAAAGACGGCCGGCCGCCGCAGGGCCGCCCCAAGGGCGCGCGCCCAAGAGGAGGCCCAGGAGGTGAGAAATCCCGGTCTCTTTCTCCCGCGCAGCGCAGCTCGGGTCCGCCCGCTTGGTGGCGGATGCCGGCCGAGCCGGACACCTCGGTTGACGTTCCGGCGCCTGCCCTGCCTGCGAGACCGCCCGCGCCTCCCCGTCCCCAACCTGCTCCCCCGCCCGGCGCCCGCCTGGCCGGGGTCCAGGAACTGGAGGTGCGGGTCGAGAAGCTGGTCGCGGGCGGCGAGGGGCTGGCCCGCTGGGACGGCGTGCCCATCTTCGTCCCCCGCTCCGCGCCCGGCGACCTCCTGAAGGTCCGGATCGTGGAGCGCCGTCCCGACTACGGCCGCGGCGAGATCGTGGAGATCCTGGAGCCGGGTCCCG
>DASUNJ010000387.1:0-11351 GCA_036277235.1 Thermoanaerobaculia bacterium
AATCCGGGCCCCGATCCTGAGGAGATCACGCATGTGGAGCCTCTTCGCCCTGTGCGTCATCGGCTACGGTATCTGGGCCGCCATGCAGAGCCAGTCCATGCAAAGCCGACCCGTCCTCATTCCAAGCCGCGAACGCCTGCAAGGCTGGAAGGATGTCGTGGAAGGATGCGGCTTGCAGGTCACGGAAAGCACCGCGGCCTTGTCCCCGCAGCTCACGGCGCGAGCCGGGCAGGTGGAGGTGCGGATCGCGGTGGCTTTTGGAACCGGGGGACAGGGCACCCGGATCGTGGTCAAGGCTCCGGTGGCGCAGGATTTCGAAAAGGTCAGGATCCATCCTCAATCCATTCCTTACCAATCTATTCCTCAGGTGGAAGAAGTCCAGGTCGCGGACCTGGACTTCCACTCTACGTTTTGCGTCGAGGGACCGAGGCCGCAGGTCTTTGCGTTGCTCGACGCGGCCACCCGCCAGCGGCTGCGCCGCGTGAACGCCGCGGGTCGCGTGGAGATCTCCCCAGGCCAGATCCTGGCGGTCGTGTCCGGAGCCGTAAGTGTCTCCGACGTCCTGTCTTCCCTCCTGGCGATCCGCGAGCGGCTCGGCGCACCGATCGACGTTCGGCAGAGCCTGGTGGAGAACGTCAAGCGGGACCCCGACAGCAGGGTACGGCTCGCGAACCTGCTCCTTCTGCTCCGCGAATTTCCCGGGGATCCGGTCACCGCGGAGGCGCTCCGCGCGGCCTGCTCGGACCGGCTCCCCGAGATCCGGCTGCGGGCTGCCAAAATGCTGGGCGAAGCCGAAAGGCGCGAAGCTCTCCTGGAGCTCGCGCACAACCTGGAAGAAGACGCCTGGAGCGCCGAAGCCGTGTCGGCCCTGAATCGAGAGTTGCCGGTCGAGCGTGCGAAAGCCATCCTCGACCGCGCCTGGACTACTGGCCGCTTTCAGACGGCCCTCGCGTGCGTAGAGGTGCTCGGCCGCAGCGGAGCCGCCGCCGTCGAACCGCTGGCGGACGTGCTGGCGCTGCACTACGCCGAGCTGGCCACCGCCGCGGTCCGCGCCCTGGAAGCAACCGGAAGCCCGGACGCCGAACCCTCGCTGATCCAGGCGCTCCAGCATCACAAGGCGGATGTGCGGGTAGCCACGGCGAACGCGCTGAGACGCGCCGGCTCGGCGGCGGCCGTGCTTCCGCTCAAGGAGGCTTCCGAACGCTTCCCGCTTGACCTCGAGCTCCGCCGCGCCACCCGCCAGGCGATCGCCGAGATCCAATCCCGCGTCGAGGGTGCCTCGCCCGGCCAACTGTCGCTGGCCGCGACGGAAGCGGGCCAGTTGTCCCTGGCCAACGACCCGGCCGGGCAGCTTTCGATCAGCGACGATAATCCGGGTGCTGCTCCAGGAACCGCTTCCAGCCCTGGCGCGGAATGGAAAAACGAGTTGAGCAGCGAGGAGGCGCGATAGATGCCGTAGGGCACGATGTGGGCGCCGCCCTCGATCAAATCAGGTTTCATCGCCGCGTGCAGCCGCGGCAGCTCGCTCCAATGCACCGCCGGCTGCTCGTGGTGCTCGATGTGGAAGCCCGCGTTGAACATCGTCAGGTTGAAGAAATGTGAGAGGAAGGTCGTCGTGTGGCTGTACCGATGCTCGTCGGTCCCCCCGGCGTGCTGGGCGTACATCCCCATCCCCATGATGATCGATCCGCCGACCCAGGCCGGGAAGAGCCACAACCCGAGCGCCATCCAGGGATCGACAAAGAAGGGGATCGAAAACGGCACCAGGAAGATGGCGAATTCCACGAGGAAGCGGCGCCGCACCGAGGCCGAGGCTTCGCGGACCTCACGGGCGAAGTGATAACCCCAGCGCCACGGCCAGTACAGTAGGACGTAGGTCCACATGCTCTCGTAGCGGCCGTCGGCCCGCCGCTGGGGCTGCACCCAGTCCCGCTCCTCGCCCAGGTGCGAGTGGTGCACCGCCAGGTGCTTGTAACGCCACCAGTAGGAAGGGATTCCGCCCGGGACGGTCCACAGCCGGCCGAACCAGCGGTTCAGCGCATCGTTCCTGAAGATCGGCTTGTGGGCATGGCTGTGGAAGTTGATCCCCATGTTGATGCCGCCCGACCAGCCGAGCCACATCCCGGCCCCCAGCGCGAAGCCGAGCTTCTGCCCGGGCGTGACGAAGCCGGTGACCTCCGGATGGAGCCAGAGCCAGAACGCGGAACCGATGGCGGCGAAGTTGAGGAGACAGAAAAGCAGGCCGTGCGCGTCCTCAGGATGGGCGAGCCAGCGTCCGAACCAGGAGGGAGCCGTCGCCAGGTCCGGAGGGCTCGGCCCGGTCCAGCGCTCGACGTAGGTCACGAGATGCAGCATGACGATCGCGAGCGGCAGCGACAGCCAGGGTCCCCAGAGGAGCGAGCCCCAGATCGCGCCCAGTGCCAGGAGCACGTAGAGCGAGCGGAATGCGGCGTAGCGCAGGAATCGGATCATGCCGGGGCCTCCCGGCTGCGCATGATGCCACACGATCCCTTATGGGCTAAAATCGGTTCGGCTAAAATCAGCCTCTCGACCTGAAAGGGGGCGGACGATGAGCGATCTCTCCCATGCCGCAACGGTCACGACGGACGGTCAGCCACTCCCCCCGCTGGTCCAGGGCCTGCGGCAGCGCCATGCCGCGCTGAGCGCTCAGGACGACCGGGCGCGGCCCTTCGAGCTGCGCCTCCCGGACCGCTCGGCCTATGCGATCGGCGGCGCCGGCGAGCCCGCCTTCACCGTCCAGATCGTCACCGACAAGGGCCTCGCCGCCATGTCGGCCTTCGACGAGCTGGCCGTGGCCGAGGCGTACATGGACGGCGACCTCGACATCGAGGGCGACCTGCTGACCGCCCTCAAGCACCGGCCCGTGCTCGGCGATCCGCACGCGCTCCAGTACCTTTATGCCACCTACGTCGCGCCCCTCCTCTTCGGCCAGGCCAAGAGCGACAAGAAGTGGATCAAGAGCCACTACGACGTCGACCGCGAGTTCTTCCTACTCTGGCTCGACAGCAAGCTGCGCGCCTACTCGCACGGCTTTTTCGAGTCCGACGACGAATCCCTGGAAGACGGGATGGTGCGCAAGTTCCGCTACGCCTTCGACGCCTGCGGCATCAAGCCCGGCCAGCGGGTGCTCGACATCGGCGGCGGCTGGGGATCGTTCCTGCAATTCGCCGGCGAGCAGGGCGTGCGCGTGACCTCGATCACGATCTCCGACGAGTCCGAGAAGACCATGAAGGAGCTGATCCAGCGCCGCGGCTTCGACTGCGAGGTGGTCAAGGAGCACTTCCTCGAATACCGCCCCTCCGAGCCGTTCGACGCCATCGTCAACCTCGGAGTCACCGAGCACCTGCCGGACTATCGCCGCACCCTGGCGCAATACGAGCGCATCCTGAAGCCCGGCCGCCGGGTCTACCTCGACGCCTACTCGGGCCGCAAGCACGGTATGCCCTCGTTTATCTCGAAGTGGGTTTTCCAGGGCAACACCTCGCCGCTCTGCCTGGAGCACTACCTCACGGAAGTGGCGCGCACGCCGTTCGAGGTCGTGGTGATCAAGAACGACCGGCACAACTACTTCCTGAGCTGCAAGAAGTGGGCGGAAAACCTGGAAGCGAAGCGCGACGAGGTCATCGCGCGCTGGGGCAAGCACCTCTACCGCCGGTTCGTCCTCTATCTCTGGTCGGCGGCCAACTCGTTCGAGAACGGCTCCCTCTCCGCTCATCACATGATCCTTCAGTTGCCCTCGACCGGCAGCGCTCCGAAGGCCGGCATGGAATCCTGGGCATGAAGGAGGACGCCTTCACGGTAGCGCCCTACACGCCGAGCGAGGTCCGCTTCCACCTCGCCGGCGGCGTGCTCAACGGCGCAGTCGTGCTGGTGGGCCTCGTCTGGCTGTTTTCCAACGAATCGCCGGGCTGGCCCTGGATCCTCCTCGCGGTCTTCGCCGGCATGTACGCCGCCGACCTCGTCTCCGGCATTTTGCACTGGGCGTTCGACACCTGGTTCGATGAAGAGATCACGTTTCTCCGCCGCATGGTGCTGCAGGTCCGCGAGCACCACGTCTATCCCAACCGGATCTTCCACATCAGCTTTCTCCACGACGCGGGCACGCTCTCCTGGATCGCGATGATCCTGATCGTTCCGGTCGTCCTGGGCGCGATTCTTTTCGGTGGTCCGGTTGCGGCGTGCGCAGTGCTGGCGGCGGTGATCTTCGACGTCATGCTGGTCACCATGCTTGAGTTCCACAAATGCGGCCACCGCGCGCGCCAGCCGCGCTGGATCAAGCTGCTGCAGAGGACCGGTCTCGTCCTTTCGACGCGGCATCACAGCCAGCATCACCAGGGGAACCACGATTTCAACTACTGCATCATCAACGGCTGGGCCGACCGGACGCTGGGCCGCCTCGGGCTCTTCCGCGGTCTGGAATGGATCATCGCCCGCCTGAGCGGCGCGCAGCCGCAGCGCAACGATCACGAATGGCTGCGCCGCTTCGGGCGCAAGGTGATCGGGCGCCGGGCATGAGCCAGCTATCGCAATTTGTAGAGAAGTGGCTCGCGGGCGATCTCGAGCTGGCGCCGATCACAACGCTCCTCGGCGTGCGGCCGGTCTCCCTCGGCGAGGGCGAAGCACGGATCGAGCTGACGGCCGGCAAAAACCTTCACAACGCCATGGGCACGGTCCACGGCGGCATCTTCTGCGACCTCGCCGACGTGGCCATGGGCGCCGCTCTCGCCACCGTGACCGCCGAGGGTGAGTCCTTCTCCACTCTCCAACTCCACATGAGCTACTTCCTGCCGGTCGTGGAAGGCCGGCTCGGAGCCCACGCCCGAGTGGTCCGCCGGGGCCGAACCACCGCTCACCTCGAATGCGAGCTTGAGGATGGCGAGGGGCGGCTCGTGGCGCGGGCGTCGTCGGTGTGCTCGATCCGGCAGGCCTGAGCGCTTGCCGACCATGCCCGCCGACACTAAGATAGAGCCCGCCGGGAAGGGACCATGGACTCAACTACGCTGAGGCAAATTTTTGAGCGGCTCGATCAGGCTCTTGAGTATCCAACAGAGCTCCTCATTCGAGGAGGGGCGGCCGTGCTCGCTCATGGCTTGGAGCAGCGCGTCACACTCGATATCGACGTACTCCCGACCTCCCATTTTGTCGAGACGGATCTGCGCCGGGCGTGTGCCGCGGCAGAGCTCGGCTTCAATCCGTCGGACAAGGATTTCGCAGAACAAGACTACATTGAGGTCGCGCCTGAGGAGACACTTATCCTCCCCTATCCAGACCCCGAGCGGAGCTACAACACGGTTTTCCGTGGTCAACAGCTTACCGTAAAGACGCCCCCGGCTGCCGACCTCGTCATCGGCAAACTGAAGCGGCTCGATCCCGACGATCTCTCCGACATCGCCTTCCTCATTGACCGTTTCCGGCTGGCCGGAACCGATCTCGATGACGCCTTCGAACGGTTGCCGCCTCGGTTCAAGGCCGATCCAGTAGTTCAAGACAATCTTCGTTTCATCAAGGAGGACTATCTGTGAAGGAAGAGCCGACGGAACTGGGCGGCTGGCAGCCGGTGCTCGGCCGAATGTTCGAGGAACTGCGCTCAGGATCTTCGCGGACAGAGACATATTGGGCGCAGCAGCTTGCTTTCGGGCCGGTCTTCATTCATGCCGTCATCCTCGCCGTCCGCAAAGCTGTCATCGCGGAAGGCGACCTGGAGCTTTTGCGGCGGATTCTCCCCATGGCTCTTTCGATGCTCGGCGCATTGCCCGACGGTAGCGCCGGGGACCCGGCTAGTCTGTACCTGCTCGCTCGTCGGCAGGCCCAGGTCCTGGCGTGGGGGCGGCGCCGCCACCTTGCCCGGCTGGCTGCACGTCTCGGCGTCGCGGCATCCGCCTCGCCCTACGATCCCGTACCGCGACGCTTCCAGCGTCCCTATGAATTGATCGGCTGGCGTCCACCCCAAGGCTAGTGAGCGGATCTTCCCGGAGACTCAAGTGACAAGACAAGCAAGCCTGTGGCTGCTCCTTTGCCTGCTGGCGCCTTCTCTATCTGCCCAACAGCCAACCATGGTCATCAAAGGGGGGACCCTCATTGATGTGCGCACGGGCGACCAGGTCACCGACAGCGTCATTGTCGTTGAAGGAAACCGGATCAAGCAGGTCGGAAAGGAGTCTGAAGCCGCAGTCCCGCGGGAAGCTCAGGTAATTGATGCCCATGGCAAGTGGATCATCCCCGGCTTGATGGACATGCACGCCCACATCTCGGAGACGCCGAACATCCCTCTGGAGCTGTATCTTGTCAATGGCGTCACGACCATTCGGGACCCGGCTGGCAACCTGACTCCTCTGCGGCTGGCGCGCCAGGATATTGATTCAGGCAAGAGGCTTGGCCCGAGGCTCTTTTTCTCCGGCTATGTGCTTGACGGCAATCCGCCGCTTTGGCCTGACTTCAGCGTCATGGCCGACACGCCGGAACGAGCGGAAAGCGCCGTCAATTTCCTGATCGATCAGGGAGTGGATCTCATCAAGGTTTACAACAGCGTCACCGAACCCGCCCTGGTGGCCATCGTGCGCACCGCCCACGCGCGCGGCATCCCTGTCACCGGTCATGTGCCTCGCTCGATGACGATGACGCGAGCCGTGGAACTGGGGATGGACGGCCTCGAGCACATTCGAGTGACCGGCAGAGAGCTCCTGCCTTTGGAGGAAGCGGACAAAATCGACTTCCTCCCTTTTGTCGAGCGCGAAGCCCGGCTCTGGCAGCGATTCGACCTCGATTCACCCAGGATGAAGGAGCTGATCTCCTTCCTGGCCGAGAAGAAGACCTTCCTGGACCCGACCCTGACCGTGGACGAGCTCAGCTCGTTCGCGCTTTACGAAGAGCAGGCCAAGGATCCGAACAACCGCTTCCTGCCACGGAAATCGTTCACCGATGAGGTCGAGATCGCGCCGGACGTATTCAGGCTTCCTCCGGAGCTGAAGGACGCGGCGGCGGAGGGATTCAGAAAACGGCTGCAGTTCATCGGCATGTGCAGCCGCGCAGGGGTGCAGATCATTGCCGGGACGGATGGTGTGGGAGAAGGGAAGCTGCTTCCCGGCTTCGGCCTCCAGTACGAGCTCGGATTGCTGGCGCAGGCAGGGCTGACTCCGATTCAGGTGATCCAGGCGGCGACGATCACTGCGGCGCGGGCATTGAAGAAGGATGAGGATCTCGGAAGCATCGAGACGGGAAAGCTGGCGGATCTGGTGATCCTGAGCGCCAGCCCGCTCGTCGATATCCGCAATACGTCGAAGATCGACGCGGTCATGATCGGCGGCCGCCTGCTGGACAGGAAAGCTCTCGACGAAATGCTCACGCAGGCAGAAGCCGTTGCCAGGAAGAACTGATTGAGAGACCTCCGCGTCCTCTTCACTGCAACAGAAGGCACGGGCTACCATGCTCAGCTCGCCGATGCCAAGGGCCGCAGGCTCGGCGTCGCAGTCCCGTTCACGCCCTTCCTCACCGAAGACGATTACGAGGACCTGCGCTGGTATCTGGAAGATTACATGGACCTGCCCGATGGCGGTGCGGTCATTCGAGCGCAGCGCATCGAAGGGTCGCTCAAGCAGTGGGGCCGGCGGCTCTACGATGCCCTGTTCACGGCCACGGACAACCTCGCTTTTCTGACAGATCTCCTAAACGGTCCGGAGCCGCGCAGGTTGACCGTCGCCACCCGGGACCCGGCGTTGCTGCGGCTGCCCTGGGAGCTCATGGCCGATGAAGCAGGCAGCCTCGCGCAGCGTTTGTCCGTGCGCCGGCAATTGGAAAAGCCGAAGAAAACCACGCCACGCCCGGCGCAGCTCCCTTTACGAATCCTCTACATCGTCAGCCGTCCGGCCGATACGGGCTTCCTCGATCCCCGGCTCACGGCGAAAGCTCTCTTCGATGCCCTCGACCCGCTCGGCGCCAGCGTGCGCGTGGATTTCTGCCGTCCGCCCACCTTGGCGCGGATGGAGGAGATGCTGCGCGAAGAACAACGGGCCGGCGATCCGTACGACCTCGTTCACTTCGACGGCCACGGCACCTTCCTGCCGCACTCGCAGATCGGTGCTTTGTATTTCGAGAAACTCGACGACGGCTCCGGCGCATCAGAAGGCGACCTTGTCACGGCCGATCGTCTCGGCGATCTGCTGGCGAGCTACGACATCCCGCTTGTCGTGCTCGAAGCCTGCCGCAGCGCCACGGTGGGCAAGGCTGCCGTGTTCCGTTCCGTCGCGCCACGCCTGATCCAGGCAGGCGTGGACAGCGTGCTTTCGATGGGCCATGCCGTCCACGTCGAGGCCGCGCGGCTACTGCTCGATCGGTTCTATCGCGAGCTTGTCCGCGGCACCACGATCGGGCAGGCCGTCGCCGAGGCCCGGAAGGCGCTGCGGTCCACTCCGGCGCGCTGGATCGAAACCGGCCCCGGCGGGCGCACTATCGCGCTGTCTGATTGGTTCCTTCCGCATCTTTATCAGCGTGCGGCGGATGACGCGCTCGTCCCGTCCGAGGCCGCCCGGCAGAAGCCGGTGCGTGAGTTCGACCTCTTCCTCAGCCACCAGCACAACGATGCGGAGCGCGTCGAGGCACTCGCCCGCAGGCTCACGGAGAAGCACGGCCTGCGCGTTTGGTTGGACAAATGGGAGTGCGGTCCGGGCAAGCTGGAGCCCCAGTGCGAGACGGGCATTGAGAACAGTCGCTTCACTGTCGTCGCCGGCTCCCAGACGGCGCTGAGGTCGAAGTGGGTGCAGTGGGAGATCGACAAGCACAACGAGCTCAATACCGAAGGAGACCGGCTGATCCCAATCAAATTGGAGCGGCTCGATCTCCCTCCTGAGTTAAATGCCTTGCTCTGGGTGGATTTTACCGATCCCTCACAGGACGCTGATGCCGCCACGCTCCTCGCCCGGCTCATCCGAGGTGCTGACGCCGAGGACGCCCGCCGCCGCCGCGGATTCCGTGAAGCCGGCCCCTTTCCTCCCCCGCCGCAGTATGGTTTCCAGGGCCGGGCGCGGGAGTTGTACGAGTTGGAGCGCCGGTTCCGGAGCCAGCGCGGCATCGTGCTCCATGCCATGGGCGGCATGGGCAAGACCGCGCTCGCCACCGAGGCCGCGCACTGGTGGACGCGCAGCGGCTTGTTCCGCGATGGTGCGTGCTTTCTGAGCTTCGAGCAGTTCGCCAGCGCCGATCGCGTGGTCCAGGTGCTTGGCGCGTACCTCGCCGGACCGAAATTCGAGCAACTTCCCGCCGTCGAGCAACGCCGCCGCGCCATCGAGATCTTCCAGCAGAATGCCGTGCTCATGGTCTGGGACAACTTCGAGAGCGCCCTGCCGCAGTTCAACGACGGTGCCGCTGCCCACGGAAATCCTTATACCGACGAAGAGCGCCTCCGCCTCGCCGAGCTGTTCCGCGATCTCACCACCGGCCCGGGGAAGGGATGCCTGCTCGTCACCTGCCGCCCTCAAGACACCGGCTTGCCAGGCGCGCAGCGCTACGAGCTCCAGGGCCTGGCCCGCGCCGACAGCCTGTGGCTGCTCTCAAGCATCTTGAGACGCGATGGTCTCACCCTGAGCGATCCTCGGCTGAGCCGCGACAAGCTCGATCCACTGCTGAACGATCTGGCCGATCACCCGCTCTCGCTGGAGCTCGTCGGCCCCTACCTGCGCACCTTGACGCCCGACGAGATCCGCGCGGACTTCGGCAAGCTTCTCGCGAAATTCCAGCAGGAGGCCCCCGAGGGGAGGAACCAATCCCTGCTCGCCTCCCTGGAATTCTCCCGCCGGCACCTGAGCCCCGCCGCCCGCGAGGCCCTGCCCTGGCTCGGCCTCTTCAGCGGCGGGGTGTTCGAGCAGGAACTGCTCAACGTGAGCCAACTCGCACCGGAGGAATGGGAACCCATCCGGCGCGAGCTGCAAGGCATCGCCCTTCTGCGCGTCGAGGACGATTTACAGATCAATGGCCGCCCCTTCCTTCGCTTCCACCCCACCCTCTCCGCCGCCGCCGATCCCACCATCGCGCAGAACCCGGAGATCCGGCAGCGCTTCGTTGGCGTCTATTTTGCCCTCAGGCAGGGGCTGCACAAGGCGCTGACGGGCTCGCAATCGCGCGTCGCGCTGGAAGTCCTGAACCGCGAGGAGGCGAACTACCGCACCGCAGTCCAGTGGGCCGTGGCCGATCAGCAGTTCCCGGTCGCCGCAGCGCTTGGCGACACGTTCTCCCGCTATCTCCAGATGTCAGGCCGCCTCCGCGAACACGATACCCGGGTGCAGTGGCTGAAGGACGCCGTGGGCAAACAGGGCTTCACGGCAGAAGCCGCCGCCTACGAGCGGCAGCACGCCTGGACGCGCTTCACCCAGGGCGATCCGCAGGGCGCGATGGATCAACTCCAAGCCCTCATCGAGCGCCTCCGAAACACCACCGACTTCGATCCCGCGTTTCAGTTGGCGCTGGCGATCCAGTGGCTAGGCCGGGTGCTGGATCACGCAGGCGCCTCCGCGCAAGCCATTCCCATCCTGCGGGAAGCCGTCGGCCACTGGGAGGCGCTGGTGGAGAAATCAGGGGGCAGGACCTGGGAAGAGCTTCTGGCCTCGCCCGACCACGCGAAGGCCACGGCCCAGTTGGGCAATCTTTCCGCCACGATGGGCGATCTGGCCAATGCCCTGCGCAATACTGGCCGACACGACGAGGCTCTGGCCGTGGCGGAGAGATGTATCGAGATTCAAGGGAAGCGGGGCAATCAACGCGAAGTCGCCGCTGACGAGGGCCGTTGCGCCGGCATCCTCATGGCCGCAGGCCGCTACGACGAAGCCGATGCCCGCTACAACCTGGCCCTCGCCGCCGCCCGCCAAGCTGGGGACAAGGAATTGGAGGGTTTGAGCTTCCAGCACCAGGGCAGCCTCGCCTACCATCGAAATCAACTTGAGCGCGCCACTCGCCTCTACCAGCAGGCGCTCGAGCGCTTTCGGGAAGCAGGCAACCAGGGCGAGATAATGCGGACCTACAACCTCCTCGGCGTGGTCGAACAGGAGGCCGGCCGGCTGGCCGAGGCGCGAGCGTGGTACGAGAAATCGCGCGAGCTGGCCGTGCAGTTGAAGGATCAGGTCGGCCTCGGCCAAGCCGCCCAGAACATCGGCATCGTCTGGCAACTGGAAGGCGAAGCCGCCCGCGAGCGGAGCGACGAACCCGCCGCCCGGCGATGCTTCGAGGAGGCCCACCGCTCTGTGGAGCAAAGCCTGCGGATCAAGCAGGGTTACAACAACAAACCTGCTGAAGCTCTTGCATGGCACCAACTCGCAAGAATCCACCTCCGCCTCGGCGACCTCGCC
>DASUNJ010000388.1:0-17727 GCA_036277235.1 Thermoanaerobaculia bacterium
CGCCAAAACCGTCATACGGATACCATATTCCATATTGTGAAAGAAAGATCTCGACGAGTGAGTCGTAATTAAACGTCAAAAACGTGCAAGAGGCGAAACGGCGAAAGAAAGCAGCGTAGGAGTTGGTACCCCGCTCGTTGCTCCGTAGGTGTGTAGCAAGATGGTAGCCTGCCTTCATTATCGCCTCTGCGAGCTGCGCCATCGGCTCAAAGTTCCTCGCCGAGAGTGCCTCAGCGAAGCAAGACTCGATCGAGACGCCTTCGGGTGGATTCGCGACTCCGAAGCAGAGCTGCCAGAGATCAGCCACAAGGGGGTATCCGCAGTCGATCTCGTGCCGACCGATATAGATAGAATTTCCATATACCGGCCCCACCTCCGCCTTCGCATCCGCGTTGAAACCTGCGCCGAGCAAGAATAGAGGTAGGCTCATTAGTAACTCGTGCTCACGCCGAACTTCAGGATCGACGCGTGCCATCCGCAGGACTAGGACACGAGGCCAATGTCATACGGCGCCGCCAACCCCAAGCGATCAACCCTCAAGGTTCTAAGATACATAGACTTAACAGTTTACGTCCGGCCTTGGGGGGAGTCAATCGGGACGGAGAAGCTCCGGACCTCGGCGTCCTCGGGGAGGCGCTAGAGCGGCTCGGAATGTACAACTTATCGGCTCGGCTGTATATCGGGTGTACAACAGAGTGACTCGGGTGTACACCCGAGCGACTCGGGGATGGCCCCGAGAGGCTCGGGGGTGCACCTGAGCGACTCGGGGATGTACCCGAGTGACTCGAGGATGCACCTGAGCGACTCGGGGATGCACCCCAGGGACTCGGGGATGGCACCGAGGGACTCAGGGATGCATCCGAGAGGCTCGAAGATGCCCCCGAGAGGCTCGGGGATGTACCTGAGCGACTCGGGCTCCCCTCGCGATCTCCCGGACTGCCTCCCGGCGAATGTACAATCCCGGCATGATCCTGAAGACTCTTGCCCTCCTCCTGCTCGCCGCGAGCGGTGTTACCGAAACGCCGGCCCCGCCCGTCGCAGCCGCGAAACCCTACGACGTAGTCTCGCCCCATGGCACGCGCAACGATCCCTATTATTGGCTGCGCGACGACACGCGCTCCCGGCCCGAGGTGCTCGCCTACCTGAAGGCCGAGAACTCCTACTACGAGGCGATGAGCGCGCCGTACCGGGCGCTCACCGAAACGCTCGCGAAAGAGCTGATCGGGCGGCTCAAGGAGGACGACAGCTCGGTCCCGTACAAGCACAAGGACTATCTCTACTCCCGGCGCTACGAGGCCGGCAAGGAGCACCCGATCCATGTCCGGCGGCCGGTGGGCTCGGACAGGGAGCAGATCCTGGTCGACGCCAACCGCGAGGCCGAGGGCAAGGAGTACTACCGGCAAGTCGGCCGGGCCGTCAGCCCCGGGCAGGACCTGCTGGCCTTTACAGAAGATACCCGCGGACGCTTCCAGTACACGCTGCGCTTCCGCGAGATCGCGACCGGCCGCGACCTGCCCGAGCGCATCTCCGGGCTGCAGGCCCAGGTCGCGTGGGGCGACAACCAGACCGTCTACTACGTCGAGAACGATCCGGTCACGCTGCTCTCGACGAGGGTCAAGAAGCACGTGCTGGGAACGGACCCGAAGTCCGATCCGGTCGTCTACGAGGAGAAGGACACGTCCTTCTATCTCGGCGTCGGCAGGACCGGCGACGAGCGTTTCATCCTGATCCTCCTCGGCAGCACGGTGGCGAGCGAGGTCCGCTTCATCGACACCCGCGATCCATCGGGCACCCTGCGCGTCCTCGCCCCCCGCGAGACCGGAGTGCTCTACGAGGCCGAGCACGTGGGCGGGAGCTGGGTGATCAAGACGGACTGGGAGGCGCCCAACTTCCGCCTGATGACGGTCGCCGATGCCGAAGTGGGCGACAAGAAGACGTGGCGGGAGCTGCTGCCCCACGATTCCAAGGTCTTCCTCGAAAATTTCGCGGTCTTCGAGGACTACCTGGCCGTCGGCGAGCGGAGCGAAGGCCTGCTGCGCCTGCGCTACGCGCCGTGGACCGACCTCGGACGCTGGACGCGCGTCCCGGCCGACGAGCCGGCCTCCACGCAGGGCTTCGAGGTCAACGCCGAGCAGGGCACGCCGAAGCTGCGCTACGCCTATTCCTCCATGACCACGCCCAACTCGATCTACGAGCTCGACATGCGGACCGGGGAGCACACGCTGCTCAAGCGGCAGCCCGTGCCCGGCTACGATCCCGCCGGCTACGCCACCGAGCGCGTGTGGGCGACGGCGCGGGACGGCGCGCGGGTGCCGGTGTCGCTCGTCTACCGCAAGGGTTTCGCGAGGAACGGCACGGCCCCGTTGTACCAGACCGGCTACGGGTCCTACGGCTACGCCCTCGATCCGAGATTCGACAGCACGATCGTCTCGCTCCTCGACCGCGGCTTCGTGTACGCGATCGCCCACATCCGCGGCGGGCAGGAGCTGGGCCGCACCTGGTACGACGACGGCAAGCTGCTCAGGAAGAAGAACACCTTTACCGACTTCATCGACGTCACCGATTTTCTGGTGCGGGAGAAGTACGCCGCGCCGGACAAGGTTTTCGCGAGCGGCGCCAGCGCCGGCGGCCTGCTGATGGGCGCGGTGGCCAACATGGGGGGAGGGAAGTACCGCGGCATCGCGGCCCACGTAGCCTATGTGGACGTGGTCACCACGATGCTCGACGAGACGATCCCGCTCGTGACCAACGAGTTCGAGGAGTGGGGCAATCCCAAGCAGAAGGTTTACTACGACTACATGCTGTCGTACTCGCCCTACGACAATGTGCGCGCGCAGGCCTATCCGGCCCTGCTGATCACGACCGGGCTCCACGACTCGCAGGTCCAGTACTACGAGCCGACGAAATGGGTCGCCCGCCTGCGCGCCATGAAGACCGACCGCAATCCGCTGCTCTTCAAGATCCACATGGAAGCCGGCCACTCCGGCCGCGTCGGGCGTCTGGAGAGCCACCGGCAGCTGGCGGAGGAGTACGCGTTCTTCCTCAGCCTGTTGGATTGACAACCTCCCGGAGCGGCGCTACGATCCTAAAACGTTAGGAGACGGCCGCCATGGCACGACCGCCCGGAAAGCAGCAGGAGCAGCTCACTCCCCTGGAGCTGGAGATCATGAAGGTCCTGTGGGAGACCGGTCCCGCCGCGGTCCAGACCGTCCAGGAGAAGCTCCCCGCCGAGCGCCAGCTCGCGTACAACACCGTCCAGACGATGCTCAACATCCTGGTCCGCAAGGGAAAGGTGCGGCGGGAGCTGCGGGCGCGCGCCTACTTCTACGAGCCGGCGATCAGCCGCATCCAGGCGACCGGGCAGGCTCTCGGCGACCTGGTGCAGCGGATGTTCGACGGCTCGCCCGAGAGCCTGGTCCTGAGCCTGGTCGAGACCCGCCAGCTCACCCCCGAGAAGCTCGCGAAGCTGACGAAGATGCTGGAGGAGGACGGCGATGAATCTTGAGGCTCTCGTGCTGACGTTCCTGCTCAATGCGCTGTGGCAGGTTCCGGTCGTCGTCCTTGCCGCCTCGCTCGGCGAGCGCTTCCTGCGCCGCGGTCCGGCCCGATTGCGCCATGCCCTCTGGCTCGCCGCTCTGGCCTCCTGCGTCCTGCTTCCGGCGGCCGGCTTGATCCCGGAGGCTTCGCCGGTGCTTGCTCAGGCTCCGGAGATCCGGTTCGAGATTCCGGCCGGCGATCCACAGCCTGTTCCCGTTTTCCCGGCGCCGGAGCTGCCGTCGGCTTTCTCTGGCGTGGTCACTCTCCTCTACGGCCTCTTCATGACGGCCGGTGCCTTTCGGCTGGGGCGCTCCTGGTGGAAGGCCAGAATCCTCGCCCGGACCTCCTCGCCGGTTGCTCTTTCCGTGGAAGCCGAGGCCATCGCCCGGCGCTGTTGCTCGGCGTTCGGGCTGGAGGAGATCGACCTGCAGATCTCCGACCGCATACCGGGGCCGGTCACGGTCGGCTCCGTCGTGCTGCTCCCTCCGGCCTTCCTTTCGGAGTCCACCGCGGACGAGCTGACCTCGGCCCTCGGGCACGAGATGGCGCACGTACGTCGCCGGGACTACGCCTTCCACCTCGCGGGCGAGGCCCTGCTCGTCCCGGTCTCGTTCCACCCCGCCGTCCGCCGGCTGCGGCGACGGCTTGCCGAAACCCGGGAGATGGCCTGCGACGAGGCCGTCGTGGAGAGGTTGATCGGCGCCCGCGCCTACGCGCGGTCACTGCTCTCCGTGGCCGCCTCGGCCGCCGGGCTCCCCCGGCCGGCTCTCACCCTCGGTGTTCACGATGCAGACACTCTGGAGGAGCGTATGAAAAGGCTGACCGATCCGCGTTCCCGCCTGGGCAGTCGCCTGGCGCTCGCCGCTCTCTCCCTCGCGCTCCTCGTCCTGGCCGGGACGGGCCTCGCGGCCTCCTGCCTGGCTGTCGACGCTCCGCCGAGCGCGGACGGCTCCATCTGGAGCCCCTTCCTGGGAGTGTGGCGCAGCCCCGGGAACGACCTCGAGATCCGGATGAGCCAGGGCAGGCCCGAGGCCATCCTCACCCTGTACGGCTCCGGGCGGACCGGCACGGTCGACATCCCCGCCTACGACCTGAGCGTCGACGGCGAGACCCTGACCTTCCACATCCGCACGGCGATCCGCTACAGGGAAGGGGGCCGCAAGGAGATTCTGGAGCACACCGTCGAGCTCGATATCACGGGCATGGCTGGCAAGGACGAGGCGCGCGTCAACTGGCTCGGCAGCGAGCACTCGGCCGATTCCTCCCAGATCCCTCCTCCCCCGCCGTCCCAGACCGCCCGGCGCGTGCGCAGATTCTAGGGGCGCTTCGGCTTCGCGTCCGGCAGCCGCTCGATCAGGAACCAGCGCCCGGCCGAGCGCACGCGGACCCCCGCCAGGTAGGGACCGAACGCGGCGCTCACCTTCTCCGGATCGCCGCGCAGGAGGAAGTACCGGAAGTATTTGCCATGCCGCGGGTAGGAGAACTTGTTCGGGCTCCACTCGTCCCACTCCACGAGCAACCCGTCCTCCCAGTTCTGCCCCGGGCGGTAGCGGACCGGAGAGTTGAAGAACTGGACGAAGGAGAAGTGGATCCTCCCCCCCTTCTCCACCTGGTAGTAGGCGGGGAACTGGGTCAGCACCGGGGGCCAGTCGTATTCCGAGGCGAGCTTGGAAAAGATCAGCCCGGCCATGGACTGGCCCGGCTCCGTGGAGGCCAGCAGCTCCTCCAGGCCGGCGGTCTCCGCGCCGAAGCGGACGAAGCTCGCCGAGGTCTGGCCGGCCTGCACGATCAGGAGCCCGCCCAGGAGGAGCGCCGCCACCCGCTTGCGCACGGCCGAGGGAGGGACCGGCAGCGCCGGCACGGCCAGCATGAGACCCAGGGCGAGGAGCCTTTGCGCCACGAAGTACCCGCTGGCGAAATCGGGCAGGACGAAGTAGAGGACGAAGAGCCCCAGGGGCGGGACCAGGAAGCGCGACCGGTAGAGGAAGTCCTCCGGTCCGCCGTCGGACCTTGCCGGCGGGCGGGAATCCGGCCGCGCGAACGGCACGGCCAGGGCGAGGACCGCCAGCATCAGGAGGGTGGTCAGCAGGTATTGCGCGCCGCCTGCGAAGCCGAAACAGTCCTCGGGGATCTTGCCGACCTTTTCCAGGAAGGAAAAGTAGTACGGCTGCGTGGACTGGATGCGCGCCTGGTAGTCCGTCATCAGCTCCGCCGAGTGCAGGTGGACCCAGGAGAGGGTGCCCATCCCCACGGCGAGGCCCGGCACGAGCGTCGACAGCCAGAAGGCCAGGCGCTTCCAGCCCGGCCGGCGGGCGATCGCGAGCCAGCCGACGAGGCCGGCGAGGACGAGCAGGAACTGGAGGTGGATGCCGTAGAAGAGCAGACCGCAGGCGGCCAGGGGGAGCCATTCGCGCCATCCGAAACGGGGGCGGTCGAACAGCCGGTCGGCGAGCGCGCCCCCGGCGAGCACGACCGGGTAGGCCAGGAGGTTGTCGGTGAAGCCCCAGTAGAACGCGTGGTTGTAGGTCACGGCCAGGGCGAAGAGCGCGTACCAGTCGGGCCGGCCGGCGCGGCGGCAGAGGGCCACGGTGGCCGGCACCACGAGAGCCAGGGAGAGGGCGAGCACCACCTTGCCCGCGTGCTCGATGGGCATCAGCCAGGCCAGGCCGGCGGCGAGCACCTCGAACAGCCCCTGCGGCCGGAGCAGCGCGGGTTCGTAGGCCTGCTGGAGCGCCCGTGCCGGATCGTTGTAGTAGCGCAGGATCGAGGCCACCGCGAGCTGCTGCGGATAGTCGACCATCGGCAGGTAGCGGATGAGCCAGAGCGGCAGGACCCAGGCTATGCTGGCAAGCCAGAGCACCGCGCGGAAGCGCGGGGGAGCGAGGGGCGGTGGGAGCGGTTCGGACAAGAGAGAATGGAGCGGGAGACGGGATTCGAACCCGCGACCAACAGCTTGGAAGGCTGTGACTCTACCCCTGAGTTACTCCCGCTGGGAGCAGACATGGTGGAGGCGGATGGATTCGAACCACCGTAGGGCATGGCCCAGCAGATTTACAGTCTGCCCCCTTTGGCCACTCGGGTACGCCTCCGAAAACTTTCTTCCTTCTTCTTTCGCGCCGGATCTTGGAGCCGGCACCCGGAATCGAACCGGGGACCTACTGTTTACAAGACAGTAGCTCTACCGCTGAGCTATGCCGGCGGTGCCCCTGTAAACTTTTCCGGGCGGGCCCCTATTCCAGGAGCCGGGAGAGTTTAGCTTCTGGCCGTCCTTCTGGCAAGCCGTCTGGCAAGCGATACCGCGGGTTGCGGCGGGCGAGGCGGTTCAATATGCTCTCCGGAGACCTCTCATGGACGCCCGGACCCTTCACAAACCCGAAGCAGGGGATCGGCTGGGACTGGCCGCGCTGGCAGCGCTGCCCCTCCTCCTCCTCGCGATCGATTCGGACTGGATCTTCAGCGGCCCCCACCGCGACGCCTGGATCTACTACGGCTACTTCGAGAACGCCGTCTACCTGCTGAGGCGGTTCCAGGACTTCTACTACTCCTCGCGCCTGGCAGTCATCCTGCCCGGCTTCGCGCTGCACCACCTGCTGCCGCCGCTCTGGGCCAACCTCGCGCTCCATCTGGCGATCTACTGGGTCGTCGTGATGTCCTTCTACCTGGCCGTCAAGAAGCTGTTCGGCGCCAGGGTGGCGCTGCTCACGGGGTTTGCCCTGGGGTGTCACCCCCATCTTCTCAAAGCGGTCGGCTGGAACTATGTCGACGGATTCGGCGCTGCCTACTTCCTGGTTGGGCTCCTGCTGGTGACCCTCGCCGCCGAGTCGCCGTCATGGCGCCCTCTCCTCGTCCTGGCAGGAGCCATGGCCACGGCCATCGCCTCCACCAACCTCTTCTACGTGGTCTACCTGCCCGTGCTCGCGGGGCACTTCATCGTCCTCAACCGACAGCGCGGACGCCGGGTCCCGCTGCTCGCCGGTGCGCTCTGGGCGAGCCTGGGAGCCATCGGCCTCTTCGTGCTCTTCGGCTCCTTCACCTGGGGCCTGGGCAAGGATTTCCTGTATCTCCGCTCCTCGCTGCAATTTGCGCGGGCCTCCATCGGGACTCCGAACATCTTCCGCGACCCCACCTACTCGTGGCTTGCCGACGCGGTATGGCTCGTCTTTCCAATCGTCGTGTTCGTGAACGGCCTGATCCTCCTCGGGCGTGCGTGGCGCGATCCGTCCCTGCGGAAAAACGGCCTGCTCCTCTGGTCTCAGGCCCAGTTCTTCTTCCTGGCCCTGTGGATGGTGTTCTTCCAGGCCGCCGGCGGCTCGGTGCTGCAGTACTTCTACTATGCGACCCTCCTGATCCCCAGCGCCTTCCTGGCGTTTGCCGCTCAGGTGTCCCTCTTGATGGTGGACCTCCCGCGCCGCCGTTTCGCCGCGCTCGCTGCGGCCGTGGCGCTGCTCCAGATCGTGCCCCTGTGCCTGCCGCTGACCCGATCCCTCTCGGCGACGAGCACCCTCTTCCCGGCCACTCTGCTCCTGGCCCTCCCTGCCGGGCTCGGTATCGCCATCGTCCTGGCGCGGAGGGCTGCCGGGACGCGCGCGGTCGCGCTCGTCTTCCTCTGCCTGGCGCTCTCGCAGCTCCTGGTCCGGCAAGGGGGTACGATCTTCAGGAACTTCGAGAGACACGGCAGCGACGGGCGCGGGCTGTTTCTGCAGCTCAGCCGCGCCGTGACCTCCATCGGGAGCTTCGATCCTTCGCAGAACGCGCGTCTCTGGTACAACTGGGAAGAGGAGTACGGCAAGGACTATGACTCCGTGGGCTCGGCGTTCCTCCTCTGCCCGCGCCTGATCAATCTCGGATTTCCCAACCTCCCGGATGCCAGGATGTGCGACGGCGTTCAGCTCGGGCCGGGTGTGCCGGTCGCCATTCTCTCCGCGGATCCGGCAGCCTACGAGAAAGCCGACACGGCGATCCGGGGGATTGGTCTTTCCACCCGTTTCCTCAAGCGCGAGGAGATCGAGGGTCCCTCCCCTGGATTCGCGATCACCTATCTCCGCACCGAGGCGGGGGCGGCGCCGTGATCGCGCCACGCGAGACGGATTCCGTCCTGCTGAGGATGCTGCTGATTCAGAGGCAGTATGGCCTCGACGACGACGCGGCCGTCGAGGAGGTGGCGGACCGGATCTCGTTACGCCGTTTCTGCGGGCTCGGCCTGGAGGAGGCCGTGCCCGACGCCGGTACCCTGCGGAGCTTCCGGCTCGGCCTCGCCGGCTCGCCGCAGGGCCGCGCGCTCCTCGACGAGGCGGCCGCCCGATATCCACTGGACAGGGGCACGGCGCAACCGGAGCCGCTGTTGTCGATCGTCAGCCCCGTCTACCGCGCGGAGGAGATCGTCGCCGAGCTGGTGCGCCGGATCACGGAAGAGGTCTCTCCGATCACGCAGGACTTCGAGATCATCCTGGTCGACGACGGCAGCCCCGATCGCGCCTGGAGCCGGATCGAGGAGGCCTGCGCCGCGGACCCGCGGGTCAAAGGGATCCAGCTCAGTCGCAACTTCGGCCAGCACTACGCGATCACGGCCGGTCTCGATCATGCGCGCGGCCGCTGGGTCGTGGTCATGGACTGCGACCTCCAGGACGACCCGAAGTACATCCGCGATCTCTTCGAAAAAGCCCGGGAGGGCTATGACATCGTCTACACGGTCAAGGCGAGGCGCGAGCACGGCATGATCCACAATCTCGGCGCCCGCCTCTTCACGCTGGCGCTCAACTGGTTCTCCTCGGGGGGGGTGGTGAGCTCCCGGGTGGGCGGGTACTCAATGCTCAGCCGCCAGGCCGTGGACGCGTTCCGGTCGGTTCGCGATGTGCACCGCCACTACCTCGTGGTCCTGCGCTGGCTGGGCTTCCGCTCCACCGCGATCGACGTCCAGCACCACAAACGCTACCGGGGAACGTCCTCCTACACCTTCGCCAAACTCCTGCGGCACGCCGTCGACGGCGTCGCCTCGCACTCCGATCGCCTGCTCTATCTGGCCCTCGGAGCCGGGTTCCTGTTCCTGAGCGCCTCGATCGCAGCGGTCCTGTACCTGGTCATCCAGTACTTCCTGCACGGATTCAAAGAGGGGTGGACCTCGACGATCGTGCTCATCCTGCTGTCGACGAGCATGATCCTGCTCTCCATCGGCGCGGCAGGGATCTACATCGGCAAGATCTTCGATCAGGTGAAGCAGCGGCCTTTGTACTTGACCAGGAGGAAGCTGAATCTGTAGGCCCGGGGGTTTCCGGCCCGGGGGAAAACCCCCAGAGCCGGAAAGCCGGATGCGCTGGACTTACTGGACGTTGAAGACTTCGTTCGGGTTCGCCGTGCCGCCGGAGCAGATCAGGCGGTTGTCGCTCGTGCTGGCGATGAATGCGCCGACGCCGATCGCCAGGCAAACGTTGTTGTTGACGATGTTGTTGTTCGAGATGCGGATCCGCGAACCCGACGCCGCGGCGTTGACCGCATTGCCGTTGTTGAACGCGAGCGTGCTGTTGTCGATGTTCACGACCCCGTTGCCGACGGAGGTGACGACAGCGTTGGCGGACATGTTGTTGATCACCGAGTCCCTGACCGTGGCGAAGGTCGAGTTGCTGGCCAGGTCGAGCCCGGTAGTCCCGTTCTCGATGTGAATGTTGTCGAAGGTCGCAATGGCCTGTCCGCCGGTGGTCGCCATCCGGACGCCGGTGGGGCAGTTGGTCATATTGGTATTCTGGACGAAGAGCCTGCCGTTGGCGGCCAGCGAGACGTCGATGCAGCGGGTGGTAAAGCCATTGATCGTCACGTTCTCAACCGTCAGCTGCCCGCCGGCCAGGTACCGGATGCCATTGATGCCGTTGCCCGCGCCGTTGATCGAGATGTTGCGCAGGATGACCTCGTCGGTGGAGAGGGCGTTGACGATGACACCGTTCGTGAGGGATGCGAGGATCCCCGCCAGCGTCCCGGCGCCGTTGATCGTGATCGACTTGGTAATCGTGACCGCTCCGAAGCCGCCCGGGTCGAGCACCGAGATCTCGCCGCCGGCTGCGGTCTTCGAAATGGCGCCGGCGAAGGTCTTGCACGGCGCAGTGCGGCTGCAGGGGTTGACATCGTCGCCGACGCCGGAGACCCAGGTGCGGGTCGCCTGGGCGTGCGCGGCCGGAGCCAACGCGAGCAGAGTGAGGCCGATCGCCAGCGCGGTCAGGGTTGCACGAAGTCTCTTCATGGCTTGATACTCCTCCTTGAGTGAGTGAACATCGAACGGTCGAGCAGTGCTACAAAAGAGCCGCAGCCAGATGGCTCCGGACCGAGTTCCCCGTACAGCTGATCCCTTCATCATACAACTCCCGTCGGCCGAGCGCAATCCGCTGCAGTCTTTCGGCACAGCTACAGGATTGGGCGGACGGGGACGGAGAAACGTTACCGCGGACGTGGGAGAGATGGATGTCCAAGCTCGTCATTTTTGGCACCGGCGATGTAGCCCGCCTGGCCCACTCCTACTTCTCGCGCGACAGCGAGCACGAGGTGGTGGCCTTCACCGTCGACCCCGAGCACTTGCGCGACGAGGAGTTCATGTGCCTGCCCTTGTGCGATTTCACGCGCATCCCGGAGCTCTACCCTCCCGGGGATTTCAAGCTCTTCGTGGGGGTGGGTTACACACGGATGAACCGGGCCAGGGCAGAGCGTTGCGAAAAGGCCCGAGCTCTTGGGTATGGTCTTGTGAGCTACATCAGCACGCGCTGCACGTTCCTGACCGATCATCCCACCGGAGACAACTGTTTCATCCTGGAGGACAACACCATCCAGCCGGGGGTACGGATCGGTAACGGCGTGACGCTGTGGAGCGGCAACCACATCGGCCATGACTCGGTGATCGAGGATTACTGCTTCATCACCTCCCACGTGGTCGTCTCCGGGCACGTGCGCGTCGGGGCCTGCAGCTTTCTGGGCGTCAACGCCTCGCTTCGCAACGGCATCACGATCGCGCCCCGGACACTCATCGGGGCGGGAGCCGTGATCACGGGCGACACCGTGGAGGGCGGGGTCTACGTGCCGCCCCGGGCGCTGCGGCTCGAGAAGACCAGCGATCAGATCGATCTCTGAGCCGGGGAACCCGGGACCCGGCCGGAGGCGATCAGGGTCAGGCCGAGTCCGGTGCGATAGAAAAGCCGCTGTACCCAGAACAGGGGGTGCAGGGAGCGGCGGTTGAGCAGGAGACGGAGCCAGGAGGGGAAAACCGTCTTCCAGGGGACCTCGCGGATGCCGCTGGTCTCCGTCTGCTCGCGCTGGCTCTGGCGAGCGACCTCCTGCCCGGTGCTGCGCCGGACCAGGAAGTTGCCCAGATGGAAGAGAAGGTTGGCGACGGGGACGGCGACCGACCAGACCTCGACGTCCTCGAGCCCGGCTTCGCGCAAGACGGCCGCGAGACCGCCTCTCTCGTAGCGCCGCAGGTGACCTACGACCTCATCCTCGAAGCCCCACCGGTCCCGGCGGCCCGGCACGCCCACGATCACCTGGCCGCCCGGCTTGACGAAGCGCTTCAGCGCCCGGACGAAGCCGACGTCGTCCTCGACGTGCTCCATCGTCATCATGCTCAGCCCGAGGTCCACCCGGCCGACTTCGGCGTCCAGGTCCCGGACGTCCGCATGGAAGAGGCGGTATCTCCCCTGCTGCAGGTAACGGGCGAGAGTCTCCTCCGCGATGCGGATCGCCTCCGCCGAGAAGTCGACCCCGGTTCCAGTGAGGCCCAGCCGGCACAGCTCTCGCGAAAGGATCCCGCTTCCACAGCCCACCTCGAGAAACGTCTGCCCCCGCGGATCCATCCGGTCGCAGACCGCCTGAATCTGGCAGAACGTGCCGGGCGGGTCCAAGCGGATCATCTTCATGGCTCGTGCGGGTCGCGGCGCAGTATTATACCCGCGTGATCCCGAGAACGACCTGCGGGGAAAAGGGCTGGCTGTCCACGGTCCTGCACGGGGTGCGACTCCTGGGCTGCGCCGTCGTCGAGGGCGTCATCGATCCCAGCCTGCTCTCCGCGGTCCGGGACGGCATGCTCGCGGCGCGGCGGAGAGCTCTGGAGGAGGTCGGCGCGGAGCGGCTGGAGCGCGCCGGCGAGCTGGGCGTGGCACGGATTCCGATGCGCGCCGCTCCGGTCTTCTTCCGGCTGCTGGAGCTCCCCGCGATCCTCGAAGTGGTGGACCACACGTTGTCGAACACCGCGGTCCTGCATCTCCAGAACGGGCTCATCCTGCCGCCGGCGACGCCGCAGCAGCGCAAGGATCTTTTCCAACTGAGCTTCCACATGGACTTCCGCCGTGTGCTGAACGGCTACGTCTGCTCGATCAACACCTTCTTCGCCATCGACGACTTCACCCACGACAACGGCGCCACACTGGTCGTCCCGGGGACCCACCAGGCGGCCGAGCCGCCCGACGAGGCCTACTTGCGGAACAACGCCGTCACTCTGGTATGTCCGGCCGGTTCCATGATCGTGTTCGATTCGACTCTCTGGCACGCCGCCGGCAGGAACCTCTCGGACCGCGACCGGATGGCGGTCAACCAGCAGTTCACACGCTCTTACTTCAAGCAGCAGATCGACTACGTCCGCGCCCTGGGCGACGAGGTCGTCCAGGCTCAGTCCCCCCGCACTCAGCAGCTCCTGGGCTGGCACACCCGCGTCGTCACCAGCCTGGACGAGTACTACCGCCCCGCGGAGGAGCGGCTGTACCGGGCAGGCCAGGGATGAGATCGAGCCCTGCGCAATGTCGAGACATGGAGCGCGTGATCGTCATCGAGCAGCCGAACTACATCCCCTGGATCGGCTACTTCGACCTGATGGCACAGTGCGACGTCTGGATCTGGTATGACGACGTCCAGTATACGAAACGGGACTGGCGCAACCGGAACCGGATCGCCGGCGACGGCGGGCCCCTGTGGCTCACGATTCCCGTCAAGACGAAGGGACGTTTCCACCAGAAGATCGGCGAGGTCGAGATCGATTACGCCCGGCCGTGGGTCCGCAAGCACCTCGCAGCTTTCCGCGACTGCTACCGCCGCGCGCCTGGTTTCGGAGATCTGCTGGGAATCTACGGGGGAGCCCTCGAACGCGAGCCCCGGTTCCTGGCCGACTTGACGATCGGCCTCAACGAGACTCTGGCCGGCTGCCTGGGGCTTGCCCCCCGCTTCGCGCGCAGCTCCTCTTTCGGCGGTTCGGAGGAGCGCGCCGACCGGCAGCAGCGCCTGCTCGACCTCTGCGCCCGCTCTGCAGCTACGGCCTACCTGTCGGGCCCCGCGGCCCGGGCGTACATCGACCCCGAATCCTTCCATCGCGCCGGGGTCGCACTGCGCTACATGGTCTATAATTATCCGCCCTATGCCCGAGGAGGACACCCCTTCGTCCCACACCTCTCGATCCTCGACGCGCTCGCCTGGCTCGGTCCGGCCGAAACCGCGGCCCTGATCCGGCACGGCCAGCGCTGGGAGACGGCTTGAGAGGAGTGCCGCCATGCTGACCTGGACCCCGCAGGGCCGGCTTTTTCCGCCTACGGCCGGTGATCTTCCGGATTGGCTGGGTGGCTACGGCGCGCTGCCGTTCGCAGTCCCCCTCGGGGACCATCGGTGCCCGGTCTTTTTTTCGGGCCGCGACCGGGAGAACCGATCGCAGGTCGGAGCCTGCACGCTCGACCTCGCGCGGCTCTCCGTGGTGGACGGGAGCCTCACCCCGGAGCCCCTGGTCCGGAGTGGACCGCCCGGAGCCTTCGACGACAGCGGGTGCAGCATGTCCTGCATCGTCCGGCACACCGGCGCCTGGTACCTCTACTACTCCGGCTGGACGCTCGGTGGAACGGTCCCTTTCCATCTCGCCATCGGCCTCGCGGTCAGCCAGGACGACGGCCGGACGTTCCGCAAGCTTTCGCTGGCACCGGTCCTGGGAAGGCATGAGGCCGACCCGTTCCTCTGCGCCTCTCCTTCCATTCTGATCGAGGGCGGCGTCTGGCGGATGTGGTACGTCTCGGCGGTGAGATGGGAGAAGCAGGCCGGCGGCTGGCGCCACTATTACCTGATCAAGTATGCCGAATCGCACAACGGCATCGAATGGCGGCGCGACGGCCGCATCGCGATCGGCTTCAAATCCGCGGACGAGTACGCGATCGGCAGGCCGCACGTCCTCAAGGACGGAGGCATCTATCGCATGTGGTACTGCAGCCGGGGAGACCGTTATCGCATCGGATACGCCGAGTCCCGGGATGGCCTGACCTGGGAAAGGCGCGACGAATCGGCTGGGATCGCGCCGCCGGCGGAGGGCTGGGACTCGGAGATGCAGGCCTACCCCATGGTTTTTCGGGACGGCCGGCATCTTGTGATGCTCTACAACGGCAACGGCTACGGCGCGACCGGGTTCGGCTGCGCCACGGCGGAGGCAGGCGAGTGAAGGGCCGGCACAAAATCCCCTTCAACCATCCCTCGATCGTCGGGCGGGAGCTGGAGTACATCGAGGATGCGGTGCGTGGCGGCCGCCTTGCGGGCGACGGCCCCTTCACTCAACGCTGCCAGAAGTGGCTCGAGGAGCGCTGCGGGGCACACAAGGTGCTGCTCACCCACTCCTGCACGGCGGCGCTCGAGTTGGCGGCGCTGCTCTGCGAGGTGGGGGAAGGGGATGAGGTCATCATGCCCTCCTTCACCTTCGTCTCCACCGCCAATGCCTTCGTGCTGCGCGGCGCGCGGCCGGTCTTCGTCGACATCCGGCCTGACACTCTAAACCTGGACGAGGCGCTCATCGAGGCTGCGATCACCAGCCGGACCCGCGCCGTCGTGCCCGTCCACTACGCCGGAGTGAGCTGCGCGATGGAGCCGATCCTCGAAATCGCGCGGCGCCATGGGCTGCGGGTCATCGAGGATGCCGCACAGGGGCTCGGTTCGACCTTCGACGGCCGCTCCCTGGGAACGCTGGGAGATCTCGGCTGCTGGAGCTTTCACGAGACGAAGAACTTCATCAGCGGCGAGGGCGGAGCGCTCATCGTTCAGGACGAGGCCCTGGCAGGGCGGGCCGAGATCCTGCGCGAGAAAGGGACCAACCGCGCCAGGTTTTTCCGCGGCGAGGTGGACAAGTACACCTGGGTCGACATCGGCTCTTCCTATCTTCCATCGGAGCTGGTGGCGGCCTACCTGTTCGCCCAGCTTGAGCGCTCCGAGGAGATCATGCGCAAGCGGCGGGGAATCTTCGAGACCTACCGCGCGGAGTTGGAAGACCTCGAATTGCAAGGGGCCGTGCGGCTGCCAGTGGTGCCGGACCGCTGCGAGCACAACGGCCACATGTTCTACCTGCTGCTGCCGACCGAGCAGAGACGCGACGAGCTCATCGCGCACCTCGACCGTGCCGGTATCAACGCCGTCTTCCACTACGTGCCGCTCCACGAATCGCCAATGGGCAGCGGCTTCGGATACGCGCCAGGCGACCTGCCGATAACCGAGAGCGCCAGCCGGCGATTGCTCCGCCTGCCGTGCTACTTCACGCTCGGCGAGGAGCAGCAGATGGAGGTGATCGTCGAGGTGCGGCGCTTCTTCGTCCAACGTGCGAAAGCCGCGGTCTGAAAAACACAGGGGCGGCCGTGCGACCGCCCCTGCCTGTCGCGAATCTGCTGGTACCTAGTTCGACGCTGCGCCCGCGACCTCCGCCAGCCGCGCCGCGAGGGCGGCGTTGGCGGCGTGCAGATCTTCCATTTCCTTCTTCTGCGCGAGCACGTACAGGGTCAGCTCCTCGACCTTCTCGAGCAGCTTCAGTTGAAACTGGCTGAGGTTGAGTCCGTGCTGTTTGACATCCCCCGCATTCGGAACGCCGGGCAGGTGCCGGTTCTCCTTCACGAAGCTTTCCAGCTCCGCGAGCGGCATCAGTGAATAGCCCGGCTCGAAGACGTAGTCGGGAACGTTCAGCGTGACGCCGTCATCGATGAACCCGCCACCGCTCACCCGAATGTCACCGCCGTTGACGTGCAGGCGTGAGGAGGGGGCCGAGGTCCCAATCCCGACGCTGCCGGCGTTGGTGATGATCATGCGCTCCTGGTTGATCGTGAAGAAGCGCAGCGAGGGGTCGGGGGCCACCGCGTTGCTGTCCGGGCGGACGTTCAAGGTACCCCTCCCCCGCGCACTGGCGCCGGCATAGGCGATGTTGAACGCCGACTCAGTGCCGGGATTTCCGTCCGGATTGGGACCGAGGGCCATGATGACATCCTCGGTGGCGGAGCCAAAGACGTGAAGCTGGGCCTCGGGGCTGCCCGTGCCGATACCCACGTCGCCATCCGTGCTGATGTCGACCGAGCTCGTCGGCGCGCCGGGCCGGATGCGGAAGGACAGCTTGGAGCCGCCGGTCACGTCGCGGACGAAGAAGTTGGCCTCGTTGGCCCCGATGTCCCAGGTCTGGGCCGTGAAGCCGCCGGCGTTGGTCTGCTCCAGCCGGATGGCCGGGGTGTTGCTGGTGCTGACGTGGAGGTCGAGGACCGGCGTGGAGGTCCGGAAGCCGACCCGGCCGGTGCTGTCGACGAAGATCGAGTTGGTGGAGGCCCCCGCCGTAATGGTGAAGGGGACTCTGGCACCGGTGATGTCCTCGATGGAGAACTTGCTGGAGCCGCCGCTCGCCGAGTCGTTGGCGGTGAGCTGCCAGTCGTTGGTGGGGAAGGTCCCGACGCTGGTGTCCTCGAACTTGATCCGGAGGTTGTTCTCCTTGAGCCGGATCGTGTCGAAGCCGAAGCTCTCGTTGTTGACGCAGTCGAAGCCGAAGCAGCCGCTCCCCTGGACGATCAGGTCGTCCGGGATGACCTGGTCGGCCGCCGTGACGTTGCGCACGGAGCCGGCCGCCTTCGCCGACTTCGGGCCTGGGGTCTCCTTGCCCTCGGGTGTCAAGATCGAGCCGGCCTCGACCATGAACCCGCCGGAGACGACCGGGCTCTCGGGCAGTTGGGCCCGCAGCCGCGTCATGGCGGCCTCGTCACCCTTCTTGCGCGCCTCGGCCAGGGCCTTGCGCAGAGATGCGTCGATGCGCGCCTCCAGGCGCAGCTCCCAGGTGTACGCTCCGTCCTTCGCGCCCGCGGCCAGCTCGAAGACCGGCGTCTGCCTGGAGTCGAATTCCTGGCGGGACACCTCTCCACCCGGCATGGAGACGGTCAGGACCGCGCGCTCATAATCGACCTGCGC
>DASUNJ010000389.1:0-36919 GCA_036277235.1 Thermoanaerobaculia bacterium
CGTGATGGACGAAGACGTCCGGCCCCTGCTGCCGCACGATGAACCCATAGCCCTTCGCGTCATTGAACCACTTCACTACACCTTGTTCAGCCATACTCTCAGCTCCTTGAAACAAGTGTTTCCGTTTCGCCGTGTTGCCACGACCACCTCCGCCCCTCCCAAGAGGGACAAGAAAACAAGAAAAAGCACCCTTCAGCTCTCCTCATCCGAACGGACCCTGCACCTCCGGTACGGCAACTTCTGCTGCAAGGAGCCGCTCGTCCGACATACCCGACCCGCTCGACTGACCCTGGCGCTCTCGATGTTCCGCTCCCCTGTGCACTCCACACTCTCCGGGATTTTTCGATGCGTTTGGGTACAGTTGCTGCGGGCAAGGGAAATCAGGCGGGCAATGTCTTCGAAACCACGTCCAAAGTCTGTATCCGAGTCGTTAAGGGGGATGGTGGCATCTCCCGAGGATAAAATCAAGGGGGAGAGGTCAATTGATCCCATCCCCCCTCTCCCCCGTGCCGGGGGAGAGGGGGCTTCCAGGGTAGAATTCCCTCCGTGACCTCGACCCGCATCCCCAGAAAGCTCGATCCGGCCGAGATCCGGGTGCTCGGCTCGCTCCTGGAGAAGGAGCAGACGACCCCGGAGGCCTACCCGCTGACGGTGAACTCCCTCCTGCTCGCCTGCAACCAGAAGACGAACCGCGAGCCCGTCATGGAGCTGACCGAGGGCCAGGTCGTCGAGGCCCTGGAGCGCCTGCGACTGGAGGTGCTCGTCTGGCGGACCGAGGGGGCGCGCAGCGAGAAGTGGCAGCAGAGCGTCGTCCGCCGCTGGGGTCTCGACCGCGCGGGCAAGGCGCTGATGACGCTGCTCCTCCTGCGCGGTCCGCAGACGCCGGGCGAGCTGCGCACCCGCAGCGAGCGCATGCACCCGTTCGCCTCCGTCGAGGAGGTCGAGGAGGCGCTGCAGCGCATGGCCGCCATGGACGAGCCGCTCGTGCTGGAGCTGCCCCGCCGTCCCGGCCAGAAGGAGATCCGCTGGACCCACCTGGTGGGCGACGTGGCGGAGCCGCCCGCTCCCCGGGTCCGCGCCCCGCTCGCCGAGCCGGAGCTCCCGGCCGGCCCCCTCCCCGGAGCGCTCTCCACCCGCGTCGCGAAGCTGGAAGAGATCGTCGCGAAGCTGGCCGAGGACGTGGAAACGCTGAAGTCGCTGCTGAGCTGAAGGACCAAAAGGACGTAAAGGACTCAAAGGACGTAAAGGACAAATCTCCGGTCCGGTGTCCTTTAGGTCCTTTCCGTCCTTTAAGTCCTTTCCGGTTACACCACTTCGATCCGCGCCGGCCCCTCCAGAACCTCGCCGATCTCGGCAGCCTTGTGGCCTCCGGCGAGCAGGGCTTCGAGGAGCGGCCCGGCCTGCTCCGGCGGCGCCGCCAGCAGCAGGCCGCCGGAGGTCTGGGGGTCGAAGAGGATCTCTTTCCGCACGCGGTCCAGGCGGACGCGGTCGGTGAAGACCGGCGCGACGTTGGCCTCGTTGGCGTCGGTGCAGCCCGTGGAGATCCCCTTCTCGACCAGCCGGTAGAAGCCGTCGTGGACCGGCAGCCGCTCGAAGACGATGCGCAGGCCGGCGCCGGATGCGCGGGCCATCCCCAGGGCATGCCCGGTGAGGCCGAAGCCGGTCACGTCGGTGGCGGCATGGACCCCGTGGGCGAGGGCCAGGCGGCTCGCCTCGGCGTTGAGGCGCTCCATCTCGCGCAAGACGGGCTCGAGGCCGGCCTCGTCGATCCGGTCCACCTTGAAGGCGTTGACCAGCACTCCCGTGCCCAGCGGCTTGGTGAGGATCAGGCGGTCTCCCGGCCGGGCGCCGGCGTTGGTGAGGAGACGGGCAGGGTCGGCCTCGCCGATCACGGCGAGCCCGAACTTGAGCTCCGGATCGCGCACCGAATGGCCGCCGAGCAGCACGGCGCCGGCTTCGGCCAGCGTCGCGGCGGCGCCTTCGAGGATGCCCTGGAGGGCCTGCGTGTCAGGATCGTCCAGGGGCGGGAAGCAGCAGAGGTTGAGCGCGAACAGCGGCCGGCCGCCCATGGCGTAGACGTCCGAGAGCGAGTTGGCCGCGGCCACCCGGCCGAAGCGGCGGGGATCGTCGCAGACCGGGGTGATGAAATCGGCCGTTGCCACCAGGGCATGGCCGCCGAGGAGATAGACGCCGGCGTCGTCCGCGGTCTCCGGACCGACGAGGATCCTCTCATCCCGTCCGGCGAGCCGGACGAGCGGGCCGATCATCTCGGAAAGGTCCCCCGGACCTATCTTGGCCGCTCAGCCGCCGGTCGTGGCGCAGGCGGTCAGGCGGAACTTGCGTCGAAAGAGTGCCATGGCGCCGGCATTCTATAGAAATGATGTTGTTGTATCCTCCCTGAAGTCTCGCGCATCTTCGCAACTCCGGCTCGCGAGAGCCTTGTTCAGGGGAGAGTGAGCCATGCGAAAGAGCCTCATTCTGGGTTCCGTCCTGCTGGCGCTGGCTGCCTGCCAGCCAACCGCGGAGGAGCCGGAGCCGGCCGCCGCTGCCTCCGATCAGCCGGCTGCCGCCTCCGAGCCCGCCGCCGAATCCGGCGCCGATGCTCCTGCCGCAACCGTCTCCGAGCCCGCTCCGGCCGCAACCCCAGCCGCGGCAGGCGCCGTCCTCGCCAGCCAGGAGACGAACTGGCAGGGGGTCGTGGCCGAGGTCACCGAGTTCCGCCGCAAGGGGAACACGCTCACCGCCAAGGTCCGCCTGCGCAACCAGGGGAGCGAAAAGGTCCCGGCGGAGGTCATCTACAAGGAGGTCTACCTGATGGATCTCGGCGCGGGCAAGAAGTACCAGGCTCTTCAGGACGAGAAGGGCGCCTACATCGCCGACCTGAGGTCGGGCTGGAACGACCGCTGGTACGGCGATCTCGAGCCGGGCCAGAGCCATACGATGTGGGTGAAGTTCCCGGCGCCGCCGGCCGAGGTCAAGTCGGTCACCCTGCAGGTCCCCGGCGTGCCGCCGTTCGAGGACCTGGCGATCCAGGACTCCTGACCATGGCATCCCGGACGGCTCTCGTCACGGCAGCGGCGCTGCTGGTGCTGCCGGGTCTGTCGCGGGCCGCGGACCCTCCCTATGCCGACGCCTGGGACCCGGCCGCGCAGGCCGCGGCCGAAGCCGCCGCCGCGAAGCTGGGAACGAAGCGGGCGCTCGACGTGGTGCCCTCGGTGCTGGAGATCCGCGGCCTCCAGTCCGGCATCGTCTCCACCGTGCAGGAGGTCCGGCAGGCCATGCAGAACCTCGGCGCGACGGAGACGGACCTGGAGGTCCGGGTCGAGCTGCCGGCGGACGTCCTCTTCGACTTCGACAAGGCGGACATCCGCTCCGACGCGGCCAGCGCCCTGGCGCAACTCGCCACCCTGATCCGCGCCTACCCCTCCGGCAGCGCGACCCTCGAAGGACATACCGATTCCAAGGGGGACGACGCGTACAATCAGCGCCTCTCCGAGCAGCGGGCCGGGTCGGTCAAGCGCTGGCTCGTGGAGCGCGAGGGGATCGACGGGAACCGGCTCACGCCCCGGGGCTGGGGGGAGCGCAAGCCGGTCGCCGGCAACGAGGACGATGCCGGACGCCAGCGCAACCGGCGCGTCGAGGTCGTGATCCGCAAGCAGTGAGCTTCTTTTTCTGATCGTCAACGGAGGGTCTCTATGTACGACAAGCTTTCGACGTCTCTCCTCGCCGAGTTCATCGGCACCTTCGCCCTGATCTTCATCGGGGCCGGAGCCGGCGCGCTCGGGGTCGGCGGGCTGGTGGGAGTCGCGCTCGCCCACGGCCTGGTGATCGTGGGCTTCGCCTACGCCTACGGGCACATCTCGGGGACCCACATCAACCCGGCGGTGACTCTGGGCGTCTGGGCCGCGGGCAAGATCGACACCACCCGCGCCCTGGCCTACGTGGCCGTCCAGCTCCTGGGCGGCATCGTGGGCGCGTTCGTCCTCTCCTGGGTGCTCGGCGAGAAGCGGGGAACCCTCGGCGCCACGGTCCTGGCGGAGGGCGTGAGCCCCGCCCAGGGACTGGTGCTGGAGCTTATCCTGACCTTCTTCCTGGTCAATACCATCATGAATGCCGGCATCAGCGGCAAGGCCACGATCCCCGCCGGTCTCGCCATCGGCCTCACCCTGACCTTCTGCATCCTCATGGGCGGTCCGCTGACCGGCGCCAGCTTGAACCCGGCGCGCACGCTCGGCCCCGCGGTGGCGACCGGCAACTTCGCCGACATCTGGCTCTACTTCGTGGGGCCGATCGCGGGCGGGATGATCGCCGGTCTGCTCTACAAGACCGTGTTCGAGGAGAGGAAGCCCCCGGCCGCGCGGTAGGTCATTCGGGCAGCACGTCCGGCCACCAGCCCCCGGGCCGGTTCACCGGCAAGGGGCAGGTGGCGTGGATGTGCAGCTCGTGCAGCATCCGGTGGTCGTGCCTCAGGTCCAGGCCGAAGCTGTCCGAGCCGTCGTGGCCCGCGCAGCGGTAGTGCGTGCTGCCCAGGGGGATGAGCAGGAGGAGGACGATCTCGGCCGCGGCGTAGGTCCACAGGCCGCGGGAGACCCGGACGGCGTGGCGGCTGCGGCCGAGGACGCCCACCCAGAGCACCAGCGGCAGCACCGCGGCGTGGAGGACGATCAGCGCCTGCCACATCATGATCGTGGTCGGGGAGAGGGAGAAGACCACGACCGCGGCCAGGAAGGTCCACAGCACGTACCCCTTCAGCCAGGTGCGGTCCGAAGCTCCCTCCGACAGCTTCTTTCGCCATCTCTTCCGGAACCGTCGCCAGAGCCAGATGTTGGCCAGGAGGGGGAGGACCAGGGTGACCGGGAGCAGCGCGCTGGTCACGTCCGAGACCCCGGCGCCCAGCCGCGCGCCCGTCTCCGGATCGAGGAAGTCCCCGAAGTCGAAGGCGAGCACCTTCTCCGACACCGCCAGCGAGGAGTAGCGGAACCAGTAGCCGATCCCGCGCAGCAGGGGGAAGAGGTAGAGGAGCCCCCGGCCGAGGAATCCCTTGTCCGCCTCGGTCAGGATGGCGGGCTGCCGCATCAGGTCCAGCACCCAGGGCACCAGCGGAAGCGCGGCCAGCACCGCGCCGAGGATGCCGCCCGTCCAATGCGGTTTGAAGTACCCCCGCCACCAGAGGAAGACGCTCGCGACCGCCAGCAGCAAAAAGGACGCGTGGATCTGGAACGCCAGCAGGAGCCCGGCCCCGAGCAGGAAGGATGGGACGAAGCGGGCGCGCTCGCGCTGGACCAGGCAGGCCCACAGGTGGACCGCGCCGAACAGGAAGAGGTAGTTCGGATTCCAGAGAAAGGCCGAGAAGTACATCCGCCACGGGTTCAGCCAGTAGAGGACGGAGAAGAGCACGCGCTCGCGCGGGCCGAAGACGCGGCGGAGCGTCCGGTCCAGGATCAGCCAGGCGAGCACGTGGCAGAACAGGATGACCAGGGTGGGAGCGCGGTGATCGCGCCAGAGCATCAGGGGAATGCCGACGAGCAGACTGGTGATCCCGCCCGGCGCCTTGCCGCCGGTGGACATCGGATTGCCGTAGGAGATCCAGCGGCCCTCGTCCGCGAGCAGCCAGCCCCGCCCCAGGAGGTTGAGCTGGTCCCCCCCGACCTGGCTGCGCGCCACCATGAAGAGGGAGATGGCCAGCCCGAGGGCGAAGAAGGCCCAGGTCAGGCGGGAGGCGGCGCGGTCGGAGAGGCGGCGGAGGTCCATGGCGGTCCGGGGACCGCGGAAGGATACACGCTACTGGAAGAGGTACCGCAGAGGGATCTCCAGCCCCGGCAGCAACGGAGTGGTGAGGACGTCTTCGGCCGCTAGCTCCGCGGCCTTGCAGAAGGAGTCCCCTTCCGGCCGGAAGACGTGGACCCGGTCGGCCAGGGGATCGACGATCCAGTACTCGCTCACCCCCAACAACTCGTAGCGGGCGAGCTTCAGCCGCTCGTCGAGCTTGCGGGTGCCTGCCGAGAGGATCTCCACGACGAGGTCCGGAGCCCCCTGGATGTTCTTGTCCTTGAGGATCGTGGCGCGTTCGTTGGAGATGAACAGGAGGTCTGGCTGCAGGATGTCATGCCGGGAGAGGAGAACGTCGATGGGAGAGGCAAAGACCTCCCCCAGCCTCCGCTGCTCGACGAATCCTCCAACTCGGATCGACAACCGCATCGAAACCCGCTGGTGCTTCGGGGTGGGCGCTGGGGACACGTAGTGCTCTCCATCGATGATCTCATGGCGTTGACCGTCCTCGGGGAAGAGCACGTAGTCCTCGTAGGTGAGCTTGCGTCGGGCTGTGTCTCGGATGGCCATGGCGGCTTCCCTCCCTGGCATGTTACCACGAGCCTTCGCTTTCTCCCTTTAGGCAACACGCGGGCGGCTCCGGCTGGTACAATGATGTCATGAGCCTGCCCCTCGCGATCGAGCCGCTCCCCTTGACCACCGATGCGGACGGCAACGTGCGGGTGGGTGGCATCCGGGTGACCCTCGACACCCTCGTCGAGGCCTTTCACGAGGGCCTCACGGCTGAGGAGATGGCACAGCAGTACCCCAGCGTCGCTCTGGCGGATATCTACGCGGTCATCGGGTACTATCTGCGAAGGCGGACCGAGGTGGAAGCCTACCTTGAGGAGCGCCGCCGAAAGGCGAGAGAGGTCCGGGAATGGAACGAAGCCCGGACAGACCCCCAAGGCATTCGCGAGAGGCTCCTCGCCCGCCGCCAACTGTGATCGACCCTCCTGTGTTGCGCCTCGCTGCCGAAGGCGAGTGGGAAGGGCAGGTCCTCTATCTACCTCTCTCTCCCTAGAAATCCCCCAGTTCCAGCAACCCGAACCGCGCCGGCTTGTGGAAGTCGGCGGGGTTCGTAAGAGTCGGAGACCAGCAGGTGAATTCGGGAGCACTGTCCCGCGGGCGCTCCACCCGGTAGAAGTTGGCCCGCCAGATCCTCGACGGGTTCTCCCAAGGAATCGAAAGCTCCGCCCACCAGTCCTGCCTCTCCGCTCCGCGCCCGGCTTCCCAATGGAGCCCGGGGCAATCCCACGAGACATCCGCGGTCATGTCCGCCCGCAATCCGGTGGGATTGTGGATGCGGGCGTCGAAGAGGACGCCGAGCGGGCTCACCTCGATCTCCACGTAGCGGACCGGGTCCTCCTCCCCCGGTGCGAGGAAGACCTCCACCACCTCCTCCTGCCAGAGCGGATCGTCCCGGTGCCGGAACGTCCCCCAGGCGTCCCGGTCCTCGCAGTCGAAGCGGACATGGAGGGCCTCGTCGTCCCAGCAGAGCCGGACGGCCGTGGCCTGCTCCGGCGCGCCGCTGCCGTCGGCCAGGGCGAGAGATACCGACGGGATCTCTTCCCATGGGCGCTCCGAACGGTGACACCGGGGGACGGTCCAGCGGGGGATGCTCATGCCATATACGGTAGACTGCCGCCGACCCATGGGGAAGCCGTTTCTCACCGACGAGGCGAAAAGGGCGCTCACCGAAGCGGTGCACGAGGTGGAGGCTTCCACCAGCGCCGAGCTGGTGGTGGCGGTCCGCGCCCGCTCGGGCTCGTACCTCCATGCGGACCTGATCGCCGGCATCGCGGTCGGGCTCGCCGCCCTCGCCTTCCTGCTCTTCTCCGAGCGGGAGTTCGGCCTTCTCGCATTCGTGGTCGATACGGTCGTGGCCGGGCTCCTCGGCGGGCTGATCGCGTCCCGGTTCCCCGGTCTCCGACGGCTGCTGACCCGTCCCTCGGTCCGCCGCCATCTTGCCGAGACCGCGGCCCGCTCCGTCTTCCTGGAGAAGCGTGTCCATGGTACGGCCGGCCGCACCGGCTTCCTCCTCTACGTCTCCGTCCTGGAGCGCGAGGCGGTGGTGGTGACCGATCTCGGGCTCGAGGCCCTGGCCGCGACCGAGTCGTGGCAGCGGGCCGTCGGCGCCATCGAGGCCGGGGTGCGGGAGGGGGAGGACGGCGTCCGGATCGCGGAGAGGGTGCGGGCCCTCGCGCACGTCTGCGGTCCGGCTCTGCCCCGCGCCCATGACGACGTCGACGAGCTGGCCAACGAGGTGTGCGGGTGAGGCGATTCGTCTGGCTGGTCATTCTCCTCCTCCTTGTCCCGGCCCTGGCGATCGCCCGCCCGGGGGGAGGGGAAGGCTACGGCGGGGGTGGCGGCGACGGCGGAGGGGATGGAGCGGGCGAGCTGGTCTTCTTCCTGCTCCGGCTCTGGATCGAGTTCGTCATCCACTACCCGGCGATCGGCATCCCCGTGACCATCGCAGGCATCGTCGTCTTCCTGGTGTGGAAGAAGCGCCGGGGCAAGGCGGGCTCCCAGAACTGGGACCTCACGCCCCAACACGTGGCGCCGCCGACCCGACCGCGCTCCTTCGACCTCGACGCCATCCGGCAGCTCGATCCGAAGTTCTCGGCCGTCCTGTTCGAAGACTTCGCCTACGCCCTCTACGCCCGCGCGCACCAGGCGCGAACGGATCGCCGGGCTCTGGACGGCCTCGCGCCCTATCTGAGCGCGGCGGTCCGCGACCATCTCCAGCAGCGTCCCCCGGCTGGAGCCCCGGTGACGAGCGCGGTGGTGGGAGCCATGCGCGTCCTCCACCTCGCCTTTCCCCAGGGCTGGATCCAGGTCGGCCTGGAGTTCGAGTCCAACCTCACGGTGGGCGAGGGCGGCCAGTATGTGAGGGAGCGGTGGAACCTGGTGCGGAGCGCCTCCGCGCAGAGCAAGCCGCCGGAGCAGGTGAAGAGCTTCAAGTGCCCGAACTGCGGCGCTCCGTTCGATCCGGCCGGAGCGGCAGCGGGCGACCGCTGCGGCTTCTGCGGCGAGGTCGTCTCGGGAGGCCGGTTCGACTGGTCCGTGCAGAGCATCGAGGTCCTCAAGGTCGAGGCCCGCCCGCCGGCCCTGGTGAGCTCGGTGCAGGAGGTGGGCACCTCCTGGCCGACCGTCTACCACCCCCAGGTCCAGGCCCGCCGCGCCGAGCTGCTGCGGGACGACCCGGCGACCACGGACGAGGCCCTGGGCGCGCGCCTCCGCCTGGTCTACGACCAGCTCAACGCCGCCTGGACCGCGCTCGACCTGCGGCCCGCCCGCCCCTTCGTCTCGGACGGGCTCTTCGACTATCTCCAGTACTGGATCGCGGCCTATCAGCGCCAGGGGCTGCGCAACATGCTCGAAGGGATGCGGATGACCGAGTGGACGATCGCCAAGATCGTGCGCGACGCCCACTTCGACTCGATCACCTTCCGTATCTGGGGGAGCGGCCGGGACTACACGGTGAGGCAGGCGGATGGCCAGGTCGTCTCGGGCAATCCGAAGCAGGACCGCCTCTACTCCGAGTACTGGACCCTGATCCGCGCCGCCGGGGTCCACGCCGCCCCGCGGGCTGACCGGAGCTGCCCCAACTGCGGAGCCCCGGTCGATCAGGTCAACATGGCCGGGGAGTGCGGCCACTGCGGAGCCAAGATCACCCGCGGCGACTTCGACTGGGTGCTCTCCAAGATCGAGCAGGACGACTCGTACTCGGGGTGATCCGACACCCCTTACCTCCGGCTCTGCGCTCCGGCGGGATGCTGCGACTCACCCCCGAGTCGCAGCATCCCGGGCTTCCGCAGCAGGAAAACGCCCTCCATTCGCAGCATCAGCACCCGCCTTCGCATCCTCCCGAGGCCATTATGCTGCGAATGGAGGTCCAGGAGGCCACGCATGATCCTAGTTTGATGCGAAAGACGGTCGATATGCTGCGACTCGGGGTCGGGCGGCTGCGACACGCGGTCGGTATGCTGAGACTCACGGTCGAGTCGCAGCATACCGACCCTCGGCGGAGCCAAAACCAAGCCGATTCGCAGCATCTCTGCGTCGGTCGGATCCGCCGGACCTCCGGATGCTGCGAATCGGCCTACCGGGGATGAAGCCGGAGCTCGCCGCGGAGCCGCAGCAGCTCTTCTCGGGACACCACGTCGTCAAAGGTTCCGAGTTGCTCGCCAAGCTGTTCGAGGCGCTTGCGCCGGTTGAAATCTTGGATCGCCGGCACAATCGCCCCCCGCTTGGCCCAGGCCTGGATATGACGGATAATCGTCCTCCAACTCGTCGTCATGCCTTTATGGTACGTCAATCGTGGAATCCACGGATGGAAACCGGTCTTGTAGCGCCTTGACGAGCGCGGCGTTGGCCCGCGTCGAGACGAGCCCGAGCGGCGACACCCCGCTAGCCCAAGCCAGCCAGAACAGATGAGCCAGGAGCAGCAAGCTGATCAGGAGGTTGGGCCAGGCATTCAGAGCCCACTGCCAGGAGACCGTGAGCTGCGGGCTCTCCGAAAAAGGCCAGAGGTACGGGATGGGCCACTGCGAACCGTCGGGACCGCGGGCACCGACCAGGTCGCCTAGGAGATGTAGGTGGACGTTGAGAAGGACCAGCAGCGCGACCACGGCCCTGCGCGTGACGAGCCAAGCCGCTCCTGATAAGGCGACTGCGAACGGCAGGTTGTGCCCGAAGGTGTGATGGTACTCGGACCACCAGAGCAGCGGCCTCTCGGAGCTACGGGTGGCGAGTTCGGCGACGATCCCCAGTCCATCGAGATCCGGCGCCAGGGCGGCGGCGACGATGAAGGCCAGATCCCGGCGTGACAGGCCCGACGCAAGATGGGCCGCCGTAGACCAGCCGATGAGGCCGTGCGTGATGGGGTTCATGAGCGTGCCTGGGGCCTAGCGCTGGACAGGGCGCCGAAGTATTTCCTGCACTATTATCTTGAGACGTTGCCGAATCCGACCGCCCATCCGATGGAACGGTAGCGTGTCGAAGATCTCACGGATGAACTCCTCGTCGGTGCGCAGCTGGCCGTCGGATGCGACCCACTCGGCAATCTCCCGGAGTTCTCGGTCGCTGTAGTGATCGATTGTCTCACGCACCGGTACGAGTGGACGTAGCCCACGTTGCCGCTCGGCTGGCTGCCGCAGAGCCTGCTGTAAAAGCTGAGTCGAGTCCAAAGCCGTGGTCGGCGCCGCGTCAGCGTCCAACAAGTCCGCCCTGTTCACCGCTTCCTCGTAAGCTGCAACGGCGCGCTCCGTCTCTTGCTCGCGGTTGTAGAACCAATCCGTCGACCAGATGCGGAGGAACTGCCAGCCTAGCCGCTGGAGGTGGGCCTGACGTAGCCGATCACGGTCTCGGGCCGTAGGGCTCGAATGATACGAGGCTCCATCGCATTCGATGGCGAGCACCGGCCGGCCCGGCTTCATCGGATGCATGGCAACCAGATCAATGCGGTAGCGAGAGGCTCCGAACTGCGAGCGTGTCATGATGCCTTGGGCTTGCAGTGCGTCGCGAATATCGGCCTCGAATGCATTGAGGCCAATGTCGCCAGCGTGCTCTTCTTCGGGAAGTCGGGCGCCGCCGCTCGTTGCGTACTCGAGATACACCTTGAGCAATTGCACGCCCCGACTGCCGGAGCGGTTAAGGTCTATGTCATAGTGCGAGAACGAGCTGATGACGCACATCCGGCGCTTCGCCCGAGTAACGGCCACATTCAGGCGGCGGTGACCGGCCTCCTGAGTGAGCGGGCCGAAGCGATGTGGCAGAACACCGTTCGCGGTTTTGCCATACCCTATGGTCAGAATGATGACATCTCTCTCATCGCCCTGCACGGTCTCCAGGTTCTTGACAAAGAAGCGCTCTTCCCGATCCAGTGAGAAGAAGTTTGTGAGATCCGGCCGGAGATCGAGGGCGCGATCCAGCGCGCCCTGTACGCGGTTTGCATGCTTGATGCCCATGGTAATCACACCGAGAGATTCATGGGACCGTGTCTCCGCATGCAGCAGAACCTGGCGCACGACTTCCTCGACCTCGCGCGATGCGCTCTCCTCCTGCCCACCGAGCGCAGCGTCATGCGGTACGAGTATGTGCCGGATGGCCTCATGGTCCCGGGCGCTTGGAAAGGTCACGAGCCGACCATCATAGTAACTAGTGTTGCTGAACGTGATGAGCCGTTCGTCTTCGCTACGGTAGTGCCACTCCAGAGGCCATGGCTGCAGGAAGGCTTCCAGAGTGCCAAGCAGGCTCTCGAAACCGCCAATTGCAGCAGTCACCGTGGCCAGTGTGTCGCGTGCCTCATCGTCGTCCTCGAGAATCTCGTCCTCACCTTCAACCGCCGTCGCAAAGAACGTCGTTGGTGGCAACTGGTGCCGGTCACCAGCCACAACCACCTGTTCGGCGCGGTAGAGTGAAGGAATTGCCTCCTCCTGGAGTATCTGGCTCGCTTCGTCGAAGACAACGAGGTCGAAATGGCGCTTGCCACCGTCCAGCAGCTGGCTGACCGAGAGAGGGCTTGCGACCCAGCAGGGCGCGATCCGCGTCAGCACCTCAGGAGCGCGGGCCAGCAACTCGCGCAACGGAATGTGTCGGGACTTCTTGCGTACCTCGGTCCGGACCAGGTTAGCCTGATCGAAGTGCTGGTTCATCGACTCGATGGCGCGCTCACCATGGAGCCGGCGCACGCGTTCAGCGGCAAGGCGGAGGCGTTCGCGATCCAGTCGAATGAACTCAGCGACGATCTGCTCGTGTGCACGGCCGTTGAATGATGCGAGGCCCGGAGTCGATGCGAAGACCTGCTCAAGCGCAGAGTAGAGCCATATGTAATCGAACCGGTCTACCCAGTATTCGGTAGCGACATTGTGCTCTCGGAGATCATCAATGAAGCGGATGAGACCTGCCGCTGTCAGGTACGAGCGGACCGCGTGAACGCCCGGCAGGCGGTAAGGCGTCCTTTGGTCGCTGGAAAGTTCCCGTAGCCGTGACACCATCGCCATCAGAGGCATACCGTCGAAAGGGCCCGCTTCCGTTATCGTGCCGAGCACCTTCGTCGCATCGCTCAGCTCGGCGAACACGGCTGCTAACTCCTTCTCGCCCTCCGCCTCGACGGGCACGTCGGAGGACGCACCAAGCGCTCGCCAGCGCCGAAGCAAGTCCGCGGTGTGCACCGCCTCCTCGTGCAAGGTTGCGGACGTTGCCGGCGTCCCTCGCAGGGCGAGCAACTGCTTGCGTGCGGCCCGGAATCTCCCGTTGCTGACGAACGCCCATACGCGGGTGAATGGACCGCCTGTCGCGGGCCCAAGCGTCCGCGCCAGTTCGTCAGGGCGCACCGAGAAGATCTCAATTGCGTACTGTTTGCGGATGCCGCTTGCGTCACGAAGCACAGTCAACAACGTAGCGACCTCATCCACCGTTCCAGGTTGCTGGAGCCCAAGGCGGTGCACCACTTGATCGAGAAGGAGCGCGAACCGGGGCCAAAGTTCGGAGGCCGCCCGCATCGCCAGATCGAGCGCCTTCTGCGCAAGGAGGCCTTCTGTGATATCTGCGTTGTTCCACGGCGACGAGTCTGTTCCGAGTAGCAGAGTCGGGCTGGCGGCGCCCTCGAGGATCCACTGTTTAACATCCTCCGCGCGCTCGGCCGTGAGTGCGGCCAGTTTGTCATCGCGGAGCCGCAACTCGGATCTCGCTGCCGCCGGCAGGCGGAGGAGCCTGCCGGTCATCTGGTTCACGGAAAGCCCAGTCGGTTGTCGAACCTTGTTCACTTGACGCGCATGTTCGTTCAGCTGCTTGCGCCGAGCCTCGAATTGGCGATGAACGGCATCGGCACCATCTGATGGCAGCGAGTGGCGGATGTGCTCCAACGTGTGCGCAAGCCGCGCCATGATCTCTTTTCGTGACACGGAAGCACCATGCAGATCGAGCACTAGATGACCGAGTCCCACATCCGGATGACTGAGGCGCTTGATGACCGCCTCTAGCGCTGCCCGCTTCTCCGCGACGAAGAGGACCCGACGCCCCTCCGCCACGCTCTGGGCGATGAGGTTCGCGATCGTCTGGCTCTTGCCAGTTCCTGGAGGCCCATGCACGATGCCGCTCTGGCCTTTTCCAACCAGCACGATGGCGCGTTGCTGTGTAGAGTCCGCATCGAGCACGAGGTAGTCGGCTGCTGCGGGGCGCTCGTCGAGCTGAGCGGGCTCGAGGTCGCCCACTGCATCGGCGAGTTCCTTTCTAGAAGCCGAATGGCCTGAGATGGCCGCAACGATGGTGCTCGAAGCCATGGCTGCGCCGTTTTTCTTCAAATCCTCGACCATGGCCATTTTCGCGAACTGAAAATTCGCCAGGATCACGCGCCGTTTCACTTCGAAGCCAGGCACGGCCGCAGCCAAGTGTTGGATACTCGACAACACGCACTCTGGGTCGACGCGCCAGTGCCCGGATTCATCTTCGCCTCCACAATCGCTCAAGATGGCAGATGAGTTGACTCGGAGCGTGTAGCTCTCCTCAAGCACATACAGCAGCACGGGGTTCACTTGGGGCTCGCCCGCAACTGAGAGTCGCAGGTCATCGCCTGTCCGTCCGCGCGTCTCAATGTGAGCAGGCAGCAGCAGCACAGGTGCGTCGTACGGCCTCCCACCATCGGAGGCGGGCCACGTGGCCATCCCCATCGCGAGGTGGAGCGTCTCGATGCCCTTCTCCTCAAGATTACCTATCGCCTTACGCTGTAGCGCGACGAGCGCATTTCGTACCATCTTCCGCGCCTCGGATTCAGCCCGGGCGCGGACGACGGGGTCAGGGCTCTCTGCATGCCGGCCAACGGAGGCCAGCGCCTCCATCGTTAGCGTTTCACCTGCCAATAGACGGCCTACAGCCTCGGTCTTGGCACTCAGGTCGAGGGTGCCAACCTTGAGATCGCGGTAGAAGAGAAGGGAGTTTGCTCGCGAGTAGTCAATCAGTCGTCTGATCCATACAACGCGAGCGGCATCTACGATGCGGCGAATCTCAGATCCCAAACCGTCCGACTCAGTCACGCTGGCCTCGGGTTGCACACAGCCGTGAGACGTTTGCGGGAAGCGCAGGCGCGTGACATGGGGAGGTTCGTACGGAACGAAAGTATAGGCGCTACAAGCAAAGTGCCTCTCATTTTACAGTATGTAGCTTGGCACGTTTGCACAGCGCCCGTCAGGTCTCTGATTGCACTCAGGTTTTAGTTAGGGGAGGTCGGTTGCCAAGTGGTCGAGAAGCACCCGCAGAGGCGCCACGGTGACCCCCTCTCGGAGCGGATACGGCTCCGCGACCGGCGCGATCACCCAGGCTTCGTCGATGCCCAGGTCTTCGAGGGCGCTCCAGAAGCCGCGCGACACCGTGGGGGCCGTGGAGACCTTGCACTCCACGGCAATGCGCCGCCGGCCCCGCTCCAGAATGAGGTCGACCTCCGCTCCCGCGGCGGTTCGGTAGAAGCCGCACTGCCACCCTGGCAGGGCGGCGACGACGTTTTCGATCACCAGCCCCTCCCACGACGTGCCGCAGGCGGGGTGCGCCAGCAGGTCGTCGAGGCTGTCGATCTGGAGCAGGCTGTGCAGGATGCCTGAATCCCGGAGGTAGATCTTCGGCGACTTGACGAGTCGTTTCTTCAGGTTGGCGGCGAAGGGCTCCAGAAGGCGCACCATGAAGATCTGGGTGAGCAGGTCGAGATAGGAGCGGATCGTGGTATGGCTCACTCCGAGGGCCGCGCCGAGCTGAGGGCCGTTGGGCATCTGCCCGTGGAGATGGGCGAGCATGCGCCAGAGGCGGTGGAGCGTCGCGGCCGGGACGTTGAACCCGAGCTGCGGGATGTCGCGCTCGAGGAAGGTCCGGGTGAAGCTGTCGCGCCAGGCACGGCTGCTCTCCTCGCTCGGAGCGAGGAAGCTGCGGGGAAACCCTCCCCGGAACCAGAGGCGGGGGAGCACTCCCGGGTCGTCCGCGGGCAGCTCGCTCGCCAGGAACGGCGTCAGCTCCAGGTAGGTGATCCGGCCGGCCAGCGTCTCGGAAGTCTGCCGAAGGAGGTCGCGCGAAGCGGAGCCCAGGAGCAGGAACTGCCCGTTGCGCCTCTCCTCGTCGGCCAGGCTGCGCAAGAGAGGAAAGATCTCCGGGACCCGCTGGATCTCGTCGAGGCAGAAAAGAGAGGCGGTGCCCTGCGCACGGTTCAGGTTGAAGAAGAGCTCGGGATCGCGGAGCTTGCCCAGATCCGAAGGCCGCTCCAGGTCCAGGTAGACGACACCGGGATGGCCTCCGACCGTCTCCCGGACCAGCGTGGTCTTGCCGCACTGGCGTGGCCCCAGGACCGCCACGATCGGGAAATCCGCCAGCCGTGCCGCGATCAGCCTTTGGATCTTCCGAGGGACGTAACCATGCATTCTGAAAGTCTAGCTTTCATTTTGCATGGTTACAAGCGGTGTGAACCTCTCCTCAATAGGGTGGCAGGACTCCGAGCAGGTCGCCGCGCTCCTCGGGGCTGAGGAAGGCCGCGGCCACCGCGTTCTCCTGCATCTTCCTCAGGTCGTCCTCGCTTAGGCCCAGCTCCTCCTGCGCGATCCGGTACTCATGTGCGAGGTCGATGCCGCTGATGCTCGGGTCGTCCGTGTTCAGGGTGACCGCCAGCCCGCGGGCGAGCAGGGCGGGCAGGGGGTGGGATGCGTAGTCGGGCACGGTGCTCGTCTGGATGTTGCTGGTCGGGCAGACTTCGAGGGGGATGCCGCGCTCGGCGAGCAGATCCAGCACCTCGGGGTCCTCGATCGACCGGACGCCGTGGCCGATGCGCTCCGCGCCGAGCCCGAGCACCGCCTGCCGGACGCTCTCCGCTCCGGCCGCCTCTCCCGCGTGCGCGATCACCCGCAGCCCGGCCTCCCGCGCCTTGCGGAAGTGGTCCACGAACAGCTCGCCCGGAAACCGGGCTTCGTCCCCCGCGAGATCGAGCGCCACGATGCCGCGGTCACGGCCGCGGATCGCCGCTTCCAGCTCGGTCCAACCCCGCTCCGCGCCGTAGTGGCGGGAGATGATCCCGATGAGCTTCGCCTTGACGGGCAAGCCGCGGGCCTCCTCCAGGGCGTCGCAGGCGGCTTCGGCCACGCCGAGGGTGTCGAGCCCGTGGTACTCGGCCATGAACGCGGGGCTGAAGCGCAGCTCGACGTAGTCGATCCCCTCGCGGACCGCGTCCTCCAGGTTCTCGCGCACGATCCGGCGCACGGCGTCGTAGTCCACCATGACCCGCCGCATCATCTCGAACTTGGCGATGAAGTCCATGAGACTGGGCTCCCGCCCCACGATCTGGACGTAGGGGCGGATGCCCTCGACCGTCATGGCCGGGAGGTCCACCTTGTGCTGCCGGGCGAGATCGATGACGGTTTCCAGACGGAGGTTGCCGTCCAGATGGCGGTGGAGCTCGACGAGGGGATAGCCGTTCCGCATGGGAACGGCATCTTAGCGCAGGGCAGCCAGTCGGCGGGCGAGGTCGGCCCTCACCTTGGCGAGCCCCGGCGCCTTGTGCCGGCTCTGGAGCTGGAGCGGGTCCGCCTGTATGTCGTAGAGCTCCCGGCTGCCGTTGCGGTATTCGATCCACATCCAGCGGTCGGTCCGGATCGCCTCGTAGGAGGGGCGCGACTTGTTGCGGCTCAGCACCTCGAAGAACAGCGCGCGGTCCTTCCCGAAGGAGGGGTCCAGGGCGACAGGGAGGAGATGGCGGCCGTCCATCTTCCTCCGCGCCGCGGCGCCGGTCAGGGCGACGATCGTCGGGGCGAGGTCCACGTTGGAGACCGGCTGGAGCGCCGTGGCTCCCGCCGGGAACCCGCCGCCGCGGACGATCAAGGGCACGTGGATGGCCTCTTCATAGGGGAGGAGCTTGCCTTCCGGAATCCGGTGCTGGCCGTGGTAGAAGCCGTTGTCCGAGGTGAAGAGGATGACGGTGCGGTCGAGCTGGCCGGTCTCCTCGAGAGTGTCGACCAGGCGCTCGACCAGGTCGTCGATGGCCAGGAGCGATTCCAACTGGGCACGGTAGGTGCGGAGGATCTGGGCCTTCCTCGCCTCGCCCAGCGGACGGAGCTTCTGGATGTGGGGCGGCTTGTCCTGGACGTCCGCCTCGTTGAACGAGGCTCCAGGGGGCAGCGGCTCGTTTGCGAACCGGCCGATGTGGCGTTTCGCCGGCCGCGGGGCAATCCCCTTGCCCGTCTCGTCGCTGCGCTCCAGGTGCGGGGCGACCGGGGCCACGCTCAGGAAGAACGGCTCTTCCATCTCCCGCAGGATCTCCTCGGCCCTGGCGGCCAGCACGTCGGTCTGGTAGTCCTCCTCCGCATCGCCGTATTGGACCCGCTTGCCGCCGTCGATCACCGTGTAGTCGTAGAGCTCGTAGGTGCTCGGATCGGAGAGCCCGAACCAGTGCGACCAGCCCGGCGGCACCTCGGGCCCCTTGTAGCCGTTCAGGTACTTGCCGACATGGGCGGTCTCGTACCCCGTTGCCTGGAGCCAGACCGGCAGCGTGTTCGAGTGGTCGAACCGGCCATAACCCCCGTCCGGCGGCTTGTTCGCCATCACCTTGTGGTTGTGCGCGTACTGCCCGGTCAGAAGCGTGGCCCGGGACGGGCAGCAGACCGGGTACGAGACGAAGGCGTTCGCGAACGTCGTCCCCTCCTGTCCGAGGAGCCGCTGCGTTTTTTCCAGGACACGCATGGATTCCAGGGTCTGGTCGTCGGTGAGGATGACGAGCACGTTCGGCCGTTCCGTGGCGGCCGCTCCGTTCATAGCCAGAAGAAGGAGCAACAACAAGGCTTTCATGCCCCCATGATAGCCCTGCTGGTAGAGTAGGCGGCCCATGGAAGCGCACTTGAAGCCTCCAAAGGACGTCGTCAGGAAGCAGCGCCGCACCGCGGAGAAGCTGCGCCTGGACCGCATCGAGCGCCACATCTTCCTCTGCTGCGACCCGACCAAGCCCAAGTGCGCCAGCCGCAAGGAGACGCTCCGCTCCTGGAAGTACCTCCAGAAGCGCCTCAAGGAGCTGGGGCTGTCGAGGAAGGGGGGGGTCTATTGCAGCCGGGCCAACTGCCTCGACATCTGCACCGGCGGCCCGATCGCGGTCGTCTACCCCGATGGAGTCTGGTACGGCCACTGTGAGCCGCCGGTCCTGGAGCGCATCCTCCAGGAGCATCTCCTCGGCGGCAGGATCGTGCGCGAGTTCCGCATCCTGGCGCGCCCGCTCCCCGAGCGTCCCCTCACTGCCGAAGAGCTGGAAGAGGATTGAGCATGAAACGGATTCCCCTTCTTCTCCTGATCTTGACCCTGGTCTCCTGCGCCTCGCAGGGGACTCGGACTCCCGCCGACGATGTTCCCGCCCAGGGAGAGCGCAGGGCGTTCCTCCTGCACGTCAACGACGTCTACCGGATCGAGGGGGTCGAGGACGGGCAGGTGGGCGGGCTGGCCCGCATCCGTACTTTGCGCAAGGAGATGGAGGAGAAGTATCCCGATCTCGTGCTGGTCCACGGCGGCGACTTCCTCTTTCCCTCCTTCGCGAGCCGCATGTACAACGGCGAGCAGATGATCTCGGTGATGAACGCGCTCGACGGGAACACCGCCTTCGACGACCGGATGCTCGTCGTCATCGGCAACCACGAGCTCGAGAAGACGAAGCTCAAGGACGCGTCCATCCTCGACCGGCGGATCGAGGAGTCGCAGTTCCGCTGGCTCGGGAGCAACGTCGTCTTCAAGAAGGGCGAGGACGGCGCTCCCCTGGTCGAGGCTCCCAACCTGGCGCGGACCAACGTGCTGGTGAGCGGCGGCATCCGCATCGGCTTCTTCGGCGTCACCATCCCCACGGCCGGAGTGGCCTACGTGGATGAGTTTGCGGACCCGATCGAGACGGCGCGGGAGCTGACCGCCGAGCTGCGTGCCCAGGGAGCCGAGGTCGTCGTCGCCGTGACCCATCTCCGGGCCCAGGACGACCGCCGGCTGCTGGAGACCTTGGGTGACGAGGGGCCGGACCTGATCCTCGGCGGCCACGACCACGAGAAGATGGCGCTCGAGGTGGGCCGGCGCCGCATCCTCAAGGCCGACGCCGATGCCCGGACGGCCACGGTGGTCCGGCTCTCGGTGGGACCGAACGGCCACGTGAACGTCGCGCACGATTTCCAGGCGCTGGAGCGCGTGCAGGTCAGGCCCGATCCGGACGTCCTGCAACTGGTCGGCGACTGGCAGGCGAAGCACGAGAAGGAGTTCTGCACGAAGGCGGGCTCCCCCCCGGGCTGCCTGGGCGAGGTCTACGGCATCACGCGCACGCTCCTGGAGGCCGAGGAGAACAAGATCCGCGGCTCCGAGACCTCGCTCGGCGACTGGGTGGCGGACCAGATGCTGCAGACGATGAAGGAGTGCGGAGCCCAGGCCGCCTTCATCAACTCGGGCTCCCTGCGCCTGAACACGGATCTCCCCGCCGGCACCCGCATCACCCGCCGGCACGTCGAGGAGCTGTTCGCCTATCCCACGCCGCTGCGCCTGATCCGCATCGACGGTGCCACCCTGCAGAAGGTGGTGGACAACGCGGTCAAGCACTGGCCCGGGAGCGGGAGCTGGCTCCAGGTCGCGGGGATGGCCTACGTCCACGACACGGCCGGGAAGGCGGCGAGGAACCTGAGCCTTCTCGGGGAGGGTGGACCCCGGGCGGTCCGTCCCGACGAGAGCATCCTGGTCGCGACCAACGACTACCTGGTCGACCCCGGGGCCGGGGACCAGGACGGCTACACCATGCTGAACGTGAATCAGAAGGAGGAGGGCTGCGCCGCGGAAGACCGCGACCTCAAGGAGGTGGTGGAGAAGGCCCTGCGGGCCGCCGGCACTTCCGTTTTCCAGGGCCAGGGGATCGAGCCCAAGGCCGAGGGGCGCATCTGCCAGCCCGATGACGGCCGGCCGTGCCTGGCGGCGGGAGCCTCAGAACAGCCGGCCGGCCGCCGTCCCTAGCATCGCCTCGCGCACCAGCGGAATCGGCGGCCCGCCGTAAGAGAGAAACCGGTCGTGGAACTCGCGCCAGGCGGCGCGCCCGCCCCTCGACGAGGTCCAGTCCTCGCGCAGACGGCGCACCATCAGCTTGCCCAGCGTGTAATTGAGGAAAGCCGGGTCGAACGTGCCGCGCGCCGCTTGCTGCCGGGCGTTGGCCGTATCCTGGAAGCCCTGCTCGCGAAACATTTGCTCCGCCTCCGCGAGCGTCATGCCGCCGGCGTGGAGCCCGAGAGCCACCAGGTAGCGGACGTTGCGCAGGAGGGCGTTCTGGAGCTGGCCGATCCGCGCCTTGGGATCGCCCGCGCCGAAGCCCGCCTCCCAGATCAGCTCCTCGGAGTAGTGAGCCCAGCCCTCGGCGAAGCCGTAGCCCACGAAGAGCCGCCCTACCAGCGACTCGGCGCGGTTCGAGTGCAGGAACTGGAGGAAGTGCCCGGGCCAGACCTCGTGCGCCGTGATGAACAGCAGGTCGGCCTCGCCCGCGACGTAGGCGGCGCGCTCTTCGGGAGTCCATGCGGAGTCCGGCGGCGAGATGTAATAGATCGCCGGCAGGTGCTTGTCGTAGGGGCCGGGGATGTCGATGTACGCCGAGTTCCAGCGCTGGTACGGCGGCGACTCCTCGACCTGGGCCTGCTCGTCGCCGGGGATGCTGACCAGTCCGGCCTCCTCCACGAAGCGGCGCAGGCCGGCGAGCTGGCGGCGGGCCGCCCCGACCGGTCCCTCCGGCGGCTTCTCGGCCTGCACCCGGGCCAGGCACTCCGCAATCGAGACGCCAGGCGCCCATTCGGCGCACGCCTCGCGCAGAGCCGACTGGTTGCGCTCCAGCTCGCGGAGGCCGGCGGCTTCCAGGTCGGCGAGGGAGACGTCCACCCGCTCCGTCTCGCGGAGCATCCTCAGGAAGAGATCGGCGCCGAGCGCAAAGCCCTCCTCGGGCGCCGAGGCGATCTGGCCCTGAAACCAGGCGCCCAGCTCCCGCACGGCCATGGCCGCGGCGGCGTTCGCCTGGCGGAAGTCAGCCTGGAGATCCAGTTCCTCCACCGAGGCGAAGACCGGGGGGACGTCGCTCTCGAAGTAGCCGGCGAGGCCGCGGAAGGACATCTCGCCCAGCTCCGCGAAGGTCCGCGGCATGGGAGTCTGCAGGTTGGCGCGGACCTGGGCGGCCGTCGCCGGGATCGCCTTCGCATAGTCGACGTAGGCGCGCATGCGCTGCTCGAGCGGGGCGTACTCGCGGGTCAGGTAGAGCGCGGGGTCCATCGGCCCCGCGTAGTAGATCGGGTTGCGCCAGGGCCAGCCGCCCTCGACCCAGAAGAGGTCGCTGTCGATCTGGGCGGTCAGCGCCTCGCGCTCGACCCGGCGGCGCTCGTCGAGGCAGTCGGGGTCGAAAGCCAGGGCGCGCTCGCGCTCCGCGCTCAGCCAGTCAGACCGGTCCGCGATGCCTGCCGGGCTCCAGTCCGGCAGCCGGCCGTCGTGCTCGTGCCGTCCGGCCCACTGCGAGAAGGTGGGGTTGCGCTCGAAGTAACCCTCCAGAAATGACTCGACGAAGCGGTCCCAGGCGGGCGCAATGGCCGAAACGTCCAGGCAGGGGAGTCCCTTGGCTTCTAGATCCATGAGCCGGGAGTTTACTGGAAGCGTACCCCCCGGCGGATGATGGCGTAGAAACCGGGTAGGATTTGCTCATGACAGAACAGAGCTACGCGAATCACAGCAGGTACGTCCCCGGATTCCACTTCGTGACCCTGGGCATTCTGGCAGTGAACCTCCTGTGGTCCCTGTACCGGCTCTTCTGGCCTTATTCGGAGGAGGTGCCGGTGCTCGACAGGATCCTGGCGGTGCTGGTGGCCGGAGGGCTCGCCGCCCTGGCCTACTATGCCCGGGTGTTCCCGCTGGCGGTCCAGGACCGGGTGATCCGCAACGAGATGCACGCCCGGCTGGAGGCGGCGCTGCCGCCGGACCTCCGGCCCCGGATCAGCGAGCTGAGGCGCGGACAGATCGTCGCCCTGCGTTTCGCCGGCGACGAGGAGCTGCCGGAGCTGACGCGGCAGATTCTGGACGGCAAGCTGAAGAAGGGGGACGAGATCAAGCGGGCGGTCCGGAGCTGGCGGGCGGATCACCTCAGGGCCTGAGGGGCCTGGAAAAGCGAAGAGGCGAGCCCGGAGGCCCGCCTCAGCGATCAGCGATAAAGCAGGGTTACGGCTGCGGCGGACGGTTGCCGTCCTCTTCTTCGTTCTTGTCGTCGGCCTTGCCCTCGCCAGGCATGGTCACGTCGACATCGGGGACGGTGACTTCGCGCTTCTCGGTTGTCACGTCCACATCGGCGGCGTCGACGTCATACTCGGGCAGCTTGCCGCCCTCGGCGGAAACGTCGACATCCGGCAGCTCGCCCTCTTCGGTCTGGCGGACCCGGCAACCGGTGGCGAACACCGTCAGCAGGGCCAGCAGGAGGACGAAAGACATCCAGCTCTTTTTCTGAGAACGAACCATGATGGTGTCTCCTTTCGCAATATTCGGTAACTGAAGCGTCTCGTCGCGTTGGGCCCCTGAAACGGGCTCTACTTGTCCTGATACACTGCATGGCCCATGCCAGCGACGGCCCGCATCCTGCTCCTCCTGGTGCTCTTCTCCGGCTGCCACCTGCGGCCCGCTACCGTGCCGCTGCGCACGATCGAGGTCGAGCCCGGCGTTCCGGGCTCGCGCTTGTTGGTGGTGCTCCTGCCCGGAAGGCGTGACAGCCCCGAGGACTTCGCGCGCTTCGGCTGGGGCGAGCTGGCGCGCAAGTCGGGGGCCGGAGCCCGCATCGTGGCCGTCGACGCCCATCTTGGCTACTACCATCGGCGCACGATCCTCGACCGGCTGCGCGAGGACGTGATCGCGCCGGCTCAGGCCCGGGGGATCAATCGGATCTGGCTGGCGGGGGTCTCCCTCGGCGGCACGGGCTCGATCCTCTACTCGATCGAGCACCCCGAGGACGTCCGCGGGATTGCGCTGTTCGCCCCGTTCCTCGGGGAGGAGGAGCACCGGGACCCGCCGGATTTTCAGCGGCGGATGTGGTCCTGGCTCGAGGCCGGGCCGGCCACGCCCATCTATCTCGGCTGGGGGACGGAGGACGACTTCGCCCCCATGAACGGCCTTCTCGGGAAGACCCTTCCGGCCGAGAGGGTCTTCACCATCCCGGGAGGGCACGATTGGAAGACGTGGACGAAGCTCTGGGAGCTGTTCCTGGAAACGGGAGCGCTGAAGTAGGGGCACCCCTTTGTGGGTGCCCTTCCGGAGGGCGGCCACAAGGGCCGCCCCTACATCCGCTTCCTGTGGCGGGGTACGTCTAAGGTCGAATACTCCAACTCGCTGTTCTCGCGCACGGCGCGCAGCAGCACGGAACCGCGGCTCATGTCACCGATCCCCACGAAACTGCGCGGGAAGACCAGCCGGTCGCCGAAGACGGGCAGCAGGAGGTCCACGTACTTGTCCGTGGCGATGCTGCCCAGGAGCACCACCTGGGTGTCGTCCGGCAGGGCTTCCTTCAACATCTCGGTGTGCTGCCGCATGGGCTCGCAGTAGCCGGGGTTCTTGAGGTCGATCGGCGTGCGGCGGAGCGTCTCCACGCGCTTGGCCGTGAGGGGCCACCCCTCCGGCACCAGGCCGAACCCCGGAGCGATGACCAGGACCCCGGATGAAGGCAGATCCTCCGGCGGCTCCGCGAAGTGGCGGGCATACGCGATCTTCCCCCGGAAATAGAGCGAGCTGAGAAAGGTGAAGGCTTCCTCGATGGGAACGCCCTCACGGCTGCGGTAGCGCCGCGCCGTCTCGAAGCGCGCCTCGGGCGACAGGAGCTGGCGGGCACGCTCGCCGGTCAGGCTGGCCGGGGAGAGGATGAAGATCTTGTTGGGTGCTTCAGGCATACCGTTGTTCCAGAACAACGGTACCGGCGTAGCGCATTCCAGGAAAAGGACCAAAAGGACCAAAAGGACCAAAAGGACGCAAAGGACCTAAAGGACACGGACGACCCGTCCTTTCAGTCCTTCTAGGACACCCTTCCGGAGAACGGCACCGGGCTCGGCCATTCGTGGACGGCGCGGGTGATCAGCTCCTCGACCTCGTCGCCGTCGACCGGGTGCGAGAAGAAGAACCCCTGGCCGTACTCGCAGCCCATGCCGCGCAGCTTGGCCACGTGCTCCAGGCTCTGGATGCCCTCGGCCACGACCTTCATGCCGAGCTGGTGGCCCAGGTTCACGATCGCCGCCACGATCGCCAGGTTGCCGCCCTCCTCGCCGATGCGCGAGACGAAGGAGCGGTCGATCTTCAGGATGTCCATGGGGTAGCGGTGGAGGTAGTTGAGCGAGGAGTAGCCCTTGCCGAAGTCGTCCAGGTAGAGCTGCACACCGAGGGCTTTCAACCGCGAGAAGCGGCTGGTCGCCGACTCGGCGTGGCGGATGATGACCCCCTCGGTGATCTCCAGCCCCAGGTACTCGGGCTCGAGGCCGGAGACGGCGAGGGCCTCGGCGATCTGCTCGTGCAGGTCGGACTGGAAGAACTGCTTGTTCGAGAGGTTCACGCTCACCCGGAGGTCCCGGTGCTCGGGATACTTGGTCTGCAGGTGGCGCACGCGCTGGCAGGCCTGGGTGAGCACGTAGCGGCCGAGCGGCAGGATCAGGCCGGTCTCCTCCGCCACGGTGAGGAAGTCGTCGGGGAGGATCAGGCCCCTGCGCGGATGGATCCAGCGCATCAGCGCTTCGACGCCGGTGACCGTGCCGGTGCCCAGATCCACGAACGGCTGGTAGTGCACCTCGATCTGGCCGCGCTCGATGGCGCGCCGCAGCTCGCTCTCGAGCTGCAGGCGCGCCATGACGAAGTGGTGCATGCCGCGGTGGAAGACCACGTGGCAGGCCCGGCCCGAGCTCTTGGCCCGGTACATGGCCGTGTCCGCGTCGCGCAGCAGGTCCTCGGGCTTCTCGTAGTCCGGCGTGCAGATGGCGATGCCGATGCTCGCCGTGATGAAGACCTCGTGCCCGCCCAGGTTGATCGGCGCGGCCAGCCGCTCGTGGATGCGGTCGGCGACGCTGGCCGCGTCCTCCACCTCGTGCCCCCTTTCGAGCAGGATGGCGAACTCGTCGCCGCCGATCCGGGCGATGGTGTCCATCGGGCGCAGCGCCGAGGACAGGGCGCGGGCGATCTGGATCAGGAGCTGGTCGCCGACCAGGTGGCCGAGGCTGTCGTTGACGATCTTGAACTGGTCCACGTCCAGGAAGAGGACGGCCATCAGCCGGTCGGGCTCGCGCCGGGAGCGCTCGACCGCCTGCCAGAGCCGGTCCATGAACAGGGCGCGGTTGGGCAGGCCGGTCAGCTCGTCGTGCAGTGCGTCGTGGAGCAGACGCTCCTCGGCGCGCTTGCGGTCGGTGATGTCGTGGGAGTTGAGGACGAGGCCCAGGACCGAAGGGTGAGCGAGGAGGTTGGAGGCCGTGGACTCGATCGTCAGCCAGGTGTCGTTGCGGTGCTGGCAGCGGAACTCGATGGTCAGGTTCTCGTGCGGCAGGTCCACCAGGCATTCAAGGGCGTTGGCCACGAGCGGGCGGTCCTCGTAGTGGACGAAATCGAGGAAGTTGCCGCCCACGAAATCCTCGGGCGCATGGCCGAGCAGGCGCTGGTGGGAGGGGCTGGCGTAGAGCACGGAGCCGTCCGGGTCGAGGATGGAGATCATGTCCGAGGCGTTCTGGACGAGCGCGCGGAAGCGCTCCTCGCTCGCCTGGAGCGCGTCCTGGGCCCGCCGCCGGTCCGTGATGTCCTCGAGCGCCCCCTCGTAGCGCACCACCCGGCCGTCCTCGTCCCGGATCGTCTGCAGGCTGAAGCGCACCCAGATCACCCGCCCGTCGTGGCGCCGCACCTGCGTCTCGAAGGACTGGATGCGGGAGCCCGCCTCCTCCTCGACCGTCCGCTGCCAGCGCTGGCGGTCCTGGGGGTCGTAGTAGATGTCGCCGACGTTCGCGCGGAGCAGGGTCTCGCGGTCGGGATAGCCCAGGACGCGGACCAGGGCGTCGTTGGCGTCCAGCAGCCGTCCGGCGGGCGTGGTCCGGTACAGGCCGATGGGCACGCCCTCGAACACGCTGCGGTAGCGCTCCTCCGACTCGCGTAGCGCCTCCTCGGAACGTTTGCGGTCGGTGAAGTCGTCCACGAAGGCGCAGAACCGGCGCTCCGCGATGCGCAGCCTCAGCCGCAGCAGCTCCGGCCCGACCGGCTCGACCAGCCAGTCGTCGGCGCCTGCGTCCATCAGTGCCTGCGCGTGCTCCGGGCTGCCGTCCCGGGTCACGGCCAGGACGATGCCGTGCCTGGCGTGAGGCAACCCGCGCGCCGATCGGCAGAGCTCGACGGTCTCCGCCGGGTCCGCTCGCCAGAGAATGAGGAAGGGATGGGCTTCCGGCCGCAGGCGCTCGAGGGCTTCGCAAGGATCGTCCGTGACGGCGAGCTCGTGCCCGCCCTCACGCAGCGCCTCTTCCAGGACAGCCTGGCAGACGGACGCCTCCTTCAGCAGCAGCGCTCGCATTGGGGCTCGGAACCTCCTCGTCGGATCTTACGCAAAGTATATCCGGTTCATGGAATTGCACCATCCCGTGCCTTCGTAAGACCACGCTGTAGAAATGCTTTGCCGTTCCAGGGCACAATCAGGAGAGTTGCCCATGGTCAGCCGTACCGTAGTCCTCGTCGCCGGTGCCCTCGCCCTGCTCCCCTGCACGGGAGCCCGCGCTGTGGAGCACGGCTTTCCCCAGATCCAGCATTACTCCCCCTCGCTGCCCGAGGCGGAGGTCCAGAACTTCGGCATCGCCCGCGCTCCAGACGGGACCCTTTACATCGCCAACGGCGGAGGCATCCTGGTCCATGACGGCGCTTGGTGGCGGCTCGTCGAGATCGGCGCGGCGCACACCGCCATCTCCGTGGCCACCGATGCGGCGGGGCGGGTGGCGGTCGGCGGGGTCGACGAGATCGGCTACCTGAAGGCGGATACGGGCGGGGCGCTCCGCTACGTCTCCCTGGCCGGGCTCCTGCCTCCCGATCAGCGGAAGATGGGGCAGGTGATGCGGATCCTGCCCACGCCCGAGGGATTCGCCTTCCTGACCACCCGCTGGCTCCTGCTCTGGGACGGCAAGACGGTCCGTACCCTGGCCACGTACCCGGACGACCGCCCCTACACCGCGATCTTCCCCATCCGGGAGACGATCTACGTCTGGACCCGGGATGGACTCTCTCGGCTCGACGGTTTGCCGGTGCCGGGCGGGGAGCTGTTCCGCGGGCGGCGGATCGACCTGATCCTGCCGGCGGACCCTGACGCGCTGCTGATCTCCGTTCGCGGAGAGGGGCTGTTCCTCTTCCAGGACGGCCGGGCCGAGCCGTTCGCGCCGGAGGCTTCGCGCTGGGCGGCCGAGAACAAGCTGCTCGAAGGCGAGCGGCTGGACGACGGCCGCTGGGTCCTCGGGTCGGTCCTGGGAGGAGCGCTGCTGCTCCGGCCCGACGGTTCCGTGGACCAGGTGATCGGCACGGGCACGGGCCTGGCCGACGACTTCGTGAGCGGCATGACGGTCGACCTCGAAGGGTCCCTCTGGCTCGCCCTCAACAACGGGCTCGCGCGGGTGGAAGTGGCATCGCGCCTGTCGGTCCTGGACGTCCGGTCGGGGCTCAAGGGGAGCGTCTACCACGTGGCGCGGCACCGCGGGGAGCTCTGGGCCGCCACCTCGGCGGGCGTGTTCCGGTCCGAAGGCGGCTCCGAAAGCGGCTCCGAAAGCGGAAGAATGCGCGCCGTGCCCGGGGTGCCGGCCTCGGGCTGGAGCCTGCTCTCCCAGGGGGACGACCTGCTCGCCGGGACGGCATTCGGAATCCACGTGATCCGCGGCGAAGCGTCCCATCTCCTACCGGACCTCGGCCAGCGCACCGCCTACCTGCTCGTCCCGTCGCCGTCCGATCCCCATCGCGTCTGGGTGGGAATGGAGGAGGGGCTCGCGGCGATCAGGAAGGAAGGCTCGGGCTGGCGGTACGAAGGGATGGTCGAAGGCGTGCCGCGGGGAGTGCGGGCGATCGTCGAATCCGGCGGCGTGCTCTGGTGCGGCACGGAGCTCGACGGCCTCGTCCGGGTAGAGCTGCCGAAGGGCTGGCCCGTCTCGGGATCTCCCAGGGTGCGCCCCTTGGTGGACAGCTTCGGTGCCCGGCCCCATGCCGTGAGCGGAGGCATCCTCGTCAGCCTGGAAGACCGGGTGCTGCGCCTCGACGAGGCGAACGGCCGGCTGGTGGAAGACCCCGCCATCGCGGAGCTGGCCGGCCGCTTCAGCGTTCTGGTCGAGGACGCCCAGGGGAATCTCTGGCGCAACACCCGGCCGGTCTCCGTGGTGAAGGAGGGACGGCGGGAGATGCTCGTCGAAGTGCCGGCGCGCGGGATCGAGACGATCGTGGCCGAGCCGGACGGCGTGGTCTGGCTGGGAGGCGACGGCGGCCTCTTCCGCTACGAGGGGAGCTTCCGGGGAGCGGGGAGACCCCTCTCGGCCCCCCGACTGTCTCGGGTGACGGTGGCCGGCAAGGACATCGATATTGCCGGCATGGGCAGCAGAGCGCCGGTGCTCGGGTCCGACGCCCGCCGGCTGCGGATCGAGGTCGCGCCGCTCTCCTTCCGCGCGGGCCTGCGCTACCAGACGCGGCTCGATCCCCTGGATTCAGGCTGGGGATCGCCGGCCGCCGAGCCGTTCGCCGAGCTCACCCGTCTGCCCCCGGGTGCCTATACCTTCCGCGTGCGCACCGTCGCACCCAGCGGCGAGACGGGTCCGGAGACTTCGTGGTCCTTCCGCGTCCTGCCGCCCTGGTATCGGACCTCCTGGGCGCTCATCCTGGCGGTCCTCCTGGCGCTCGCCGGAGTCAGCGGCTATGCCCGGCTCCGCAGCCGGAGCCTGAGCCGGCGCGCCGCCGACCTCGAAGCGCGGGTCGCCGACCAGACCCGCGAGCTGCGGCGCACGCTCGACGAGCTGCAGCGCGCCCACGACGAGCTGGAGGTCGCCAACGAGCGCCTGGAAGATCTGTCCCTCAAGGATGCGCTCACGGGAGTCGCGAACCGCCGCCGGCTGCAGCTCGTGCTGGAGGACGAGTGGTCCCGCTCGCGCCGGAGCCGCTCGCCGCTCGCCTTCGCCCTGCTCGACCTCGACCACTTCAAAGCGCTCAACGACACGAGGGGTCACGCCGAAGGGGACCGCTGCCTGCAGATGGTGGCGCGCTTCCTTTCGGGCAGCCTGGGCCGGCATTCGGACCTGGTGGCGCGCTACGGCGGCGAGGAGTTCGCGATCCTGCTCCCCGAGACCGACCTGGACGGCGCGCTGCTCGTGGCGGAGCAGCTCCGCCAGGGCATCCAAGGTCTCGACATCCGGGTCACCGCGAGCCTCGGCGTGGCCTCGCTGGTCCCGGCGCCCGGCCAGCGGCTGGAAGACCTGATCGAAGCGGCCGACCGGGCTCTCTACCGCGCCAAGACCGGCGGGAGGAACCGGGTCTGTGCCGCCAGTGGACCGTGTCAGGTGGGCAGCTCGAAGGTTGCCACGACCGGAGCGTGATCGCTGGTTCCGACGTCGGCGAGCACCCGTGAAGCCATGGCGCGCTCGGCGAGGGGGAGGCTGGCGAGGATGTAGTCGATCCGCCACCCGATGTTGCGCTGCCGCATGTTGCGCCACGGAGCCCACCAGGTGAACAGGCTGTCGTTCTCCGGATCGAGGGTCCGGCCGACGTCGACCAGCCCGCGGGAGATCACCCGCGCCAGCAGGTCCCGCTCCTCGGCCCGCTGTCCGATGATCCCCGGCTTGCGCTCCTTGGGATGGACGTCGCGGTCGGTCAGGGCGACGTTCAAGTCGCCGGAGAGCACGAGCCGCCGGCCCTCGGATTCCAATCCGGCGGCGTAATCCCGCATGGCATCCAGGAAGCGCAGCTTGGCCTCGTAGTCCTTGCCCCCGTTGGGCACGTAGACCGAGGCGAAGGTCACACCTCCTGCCTCCGCGGTCACGATGCGGGTCTCATGGTCGAACGAGGGATGGCTGAACCGCGGCTCCTCCGGAAACGTGTCGCGCCGCAGGTTGAGCCCGACCCCCGAGTAGCCGCCGGAGCCGTGCCAGTAGCACCAGTACCCTTCCAGGCTGCAAACGGTCTCGGAGATCTTGTCCGGAGACGCCTTGATCTCCTGCAGGCAGATCACGTCAGGCCGGTCGCGCCCGACCCATTCGAGGAACTGCGCCTCCCGTGCGCGGATGCCGTTGACGTTCCAAGTGGCGACGGTGATAGGCATGGGCGGATGATATCGCAGGGAGCCGAAGGCGTGCATTCCGGGAACTGCGTGCCGCTCCCGAGCAATCCACCTGGCCGGTTACCCGTCCTTTTCGTCCTTTCAGTCCTTTTGGTCCGAAGCTCCCCGGCATAGACTTCGAGCATGGAAGCCGTCAGCGTCCCCGCCGCCCGCCTCCCTGAATCGAGCCGCCCGATGCAGCGCCTCTTCGGCTATCTGCGCTCGTACCAGGGACGGCTGCTCTGGGCGAGCGGGTCGAGCGTCCTCAACAAGATCCTCGACCTGATGCCGCCGCTCCTGGTCGGCTGGGTCATCGACTCCCTGCGCGGCTCGCCGCCGGGCTGGATCGCCTCCCTGGCCGGCACTTCCGACCCCTGGAGCATGGCCGTGGTCCTCTCCGGGCTCGCGGTCGCGATCTTCTTCTTCGAGAGCTTCTTCCAGTGGCTCTACCAGGCCGGGTTCATGGGCCTCGCCCAACTCGTCCAGCACGACCTGCGCATGGACGCCTACAACCGCATCCAGTCGCGCGAGGTCTCGTTCTTCGAAGAGCATCGGCTGGGCGAGATCCTCTCCATGCTCAACGACGACGTGAACCAGCTCGAGCGGTTCCTGAACACCGGCTTCAACGAGCTGCTCCAGATCGTCGTGCTCTTCGTCTTCGCCGGCATCATCATGTTCTCCACCTCCTGGCAGCTCTCGCTGGTGGGCATGGCGCCGATCCCGCTCATCCTCTGGGGGAGCGTCTACTACCAGCGCCGGATCGCGCCGCGCTACAGCCGCATCCGCGAAGGCGTCGGCGGCCTCGCGAGCCGGCTGGAAAACAACATCGCGGGCATCCAGGTCATCAAGAGCTTCACAGCCGAGCCCTTCGAGACCGAGCGCGTCCGCCGGGTCTCCGAGGAATACCGGGAGGCCAACTTCCTGGCGATCCGGCTCTCGGCCATCTACGTGCCGGTCATCCGGATGGCCATCGTCATCGGCTTTGCCGGGGTGCTCCTGGTGGGCAGCTACTGGGTGCTCCAGGGGCGGATTCTCACCGTGGGCGAGCTGGTCCTCTTCGCCATGATGACCGAGCGCCTGCTCTGGCCCCTCACCCGCCTGGGCACCACGCTCGACGAGTACCAGCGCGCCAAGGCAAGCGCCCGGCGGACGTTCGGCCTGCTGGAGACGCCGCCGACCATCGTGGAGCGCGAGAATCCTGTGCGCCTGCCCCGTGCCCGCGGCGAGGTCGTCTTCGACCGGGTCGAGTTCCGCTACCCGAGCCGGCAGGGGGACCTGCCCGTGCTCGACGAGCTGAGCTTCCGCATCGCTCCCGGCGAGACCCTGGGTGTGGCTGGACCCACGGGAGCGGGCAAGTCGACGGTCATCAAGCTCCTCCTGCGCTTCTACGACGTCACCGGCGGCGCCGTGCGGCTGGACGGCCACGACGTGCGCGATCTGTCCCTGTCCGATCTGCGGAATAACATCGCCCTGGTGAGCCAGGACGTCTATCTTTTCCACGGCACGATCCGGGAGAACATCGCCTACGTCACTCCGGACGCGCCCCTCGAAGAAGTCATCCGCGCCGCGCAGCTCGCCCAGCTCCACGATTTCGTGGCCACGCTCCCGCAGGGTTATGACACGCTGGTTGGGGAGCGCGGAGTGAAGCTCTCGGGAGGCCAGCGCCAGCGCCTCTCGATCGCGAGGGCCATCCTCAAGGACGCGCCCATCCTGATCCTCGATGAGGCCACCAGCTCCGTGGACACCGAGACCGAGCGTGCCATCCAGCAGAGCCTGCGCACGATCACGGCCGGCCGCACCGCCCTGGTGATCGCCCACCGTCTCTCCACGATCCGCCACGCCGACCGCATCCTCGTCCTCCGCGACGGCAAGGTCGCCGAGGAGGGACATCACGACGATCTCCTCGCGAGAGGCGGGACCTACGCGGATTTGTGGCACATCCAGTCGGGTGAGCTGGAGGAGGTCCTCCCTTGACCGCGAAGGTCCTGGATTCGCTGGGGGGCAACGCGTCCCCGCTCGGGGCGACGCGTCCGCACCGGGGGCGGGCTGTCCGCGCAGGGTAGCAGGGCATCCCCATCGCGGGCGGCTTGCAAGGCCGGGTCGTGACGCGCAAGCGCCGGGGCCCGGCCGCCCGCGGTGGGGGCGGCGCCCCCGCGCCGGGTACGGGCTCGTCCCCATCGCGGGCAGCTCAGCCCCGGCGCGGGCAGGCCGCAACGCGCGCGGCTGGCGCAGCCGCTGTGGGGACGGGCCTCTACCCGGCGCTTGCGCGTTGCCCCCGGAGCGGGCGGGTCACCCGCTGCGCGGCCGGCTCGCCCCCGGCGCTTGTGCGTCGGCGCGGGAAGGTGCGTCCTCCTATCGCAAGGAGGTGTATCGTTGACCCGATGCTCCCCCTGCTCCTGTTCCTCACCTTCCTCACTCCCCAATACGACCTGCTGATCCGGGGCGGCACCGTCATCGACGGCTCCGGCGCGCTAGGCATCCAGGCGGACGTGGCCATCCAGGACGGCAAGATGGTGAAGATCGGCAACCTTTCAGAAGCCAAGGCAAAGCGGGTGATCGACGCGACCGGCCTTGTCATAGCTCCGGGGTTCATCGATGTCCACACTCACGCGGACGAGCTGGCGGAGAACCCGCGGGCGGAGAACTATCTCCGGATGGGGGTCACCACGGTCGTCGCCGGCAACTGCGGCTCCTCGGCTTTGAGGATCGGCGAGGCTCTCGCAGCCATCCGTCAAGCCGGACCTTCGATCAATTACGCCACCCTGATCGGACACAACACGGTGAGAGAGACGGTGATGGGAGAGGAACGTCGCGCTCCGACTCCCGCCGAGATGGAAAAGATGAAGGCGCTCGTCGCCCAGGGGATGAAGGAGGGAGCCGTCGGATTCTCCACCGGACTCCAGTACACGCCTGGGACTTGGGCTGATCCTTCCGAGATCACGGAGCTTGCCCGCGTCGCATGCAATGCTGGCGGGTTGTACGCCTCTCACATGCGGAACGAAGGGACGGAGATCGAGAAGTCCGTGGCCGAGACGATCGCGGTGGGAGAGTCGGCCGGCTGCCGGGTCGAGATTTCTCACCTCAAGATCGACAGCCCGCGCAATTGGGGGATGAGCGCCAAGGCTCTCTCTTTGATCGACAGCGCCCGTTCGCGCGGCGTGGATGTCCGGGCGGATCAGTACGCCTACACTGCCGCCGCCTCCAGCCTCTCGATCCGCTTCCCCGACTGGGTGCTCGAAGGAGGACAAGGAGAGGTCCGCAAGCGGCTGGACGATCCGGCGACATGGGCGAAGGTCAAGGAGGGGATGAAGGAGCTTCTCGCCGCCCGGGGATTCCAGGATCTCTCGTTCGCCGTCGTCTCTTCCTACCCGCCCGATCCCTCGCTTCAGGGACTCTCCATGAAAGACGTGGCGGTCCGTCTCAAAGGGAACGGCTCGGCCGACGCGCAATTCGAAGCCGCGCGCGACATGCTCCGCGCGGGCGGCGCGGGCATGGTCTATCACCTGATGTCCGAGGACGATGTCGCCACGATCCTCAGGCACCCCCAGGTTGCCGTGGCTTCGGACGGCGCTCTCCCTGTCTTTGGAAAGGACGCCACCCACCCGCGCGCCTATGGCAACAACGCCCGGGTCCTCGGTCTTTACGTGCGGGAGAAGAAAGCGATCTCGCTCGAAGAGGCGATCCGCAAGATGACCTCGCTTCCCGCCGCTCACTTCAAGCTGTCCGGACGTGGCATGGTGAAGGAGGGTTACTCGGCGGACCTCGTCCTCTTCGATCCCGCCAAGGTAGGTGATGCCGCCACGTTCGAGAAGCCCCATGCCTACGCGGCAGGCTTCCCCTACGTCCTGGTCAACGGCGTGCCGGTGATTGACGGCGGCACGCACACGGGAGCGAAAGCGGGGCACGCGGACGCCGATTGAAGGTAAAATCGACCGCCAGCCCATGTCCGCCGAACGCACCATCGCCGTCCTCGCCGAAAAGCCCTCCGTCGCCCGCGATCTGGCGAAGGTCCTGGGCGCGGGGCGGCGCGGCAACGGCTTTCTCTACGGCAACGGCTACACGGTCACCTGGGCGATCGGCCACCTGGTCGCCCTCGCCGAGCCGGGGGATATCCGGCCCGAGTGGCGCCGCTGGAGCCGCGTCCAGCTCCCCATGCTCCCCGCGGAGTGGCCGCTGGTCGTCTCCAAGGACACGAGCGAGCAGTTCGAGGTCGTCCGCAAGATCCTCAACTCCCCGAACGTGGAGCGGGTGGTCTGCGCCACGGACGCGGGCCGCGAGGGCGAGCTCATCTTCCGCTACATCTACGAGGCCGCCGGCTGCCGCAAGCCGTTCTCCCGCCTCTGGATTTCGTCGCTCACCCCCGACGCCATCCGCAAGGGCTTCGCCAAGCTGCGCGACGGCCGCGATTTCGACCCGCTGGCCGACGCCGCCCGCGGACGGAGCCGCGCCGACTGGCTCGTGGGCATGAACCTCTCCCGCGCCTACACCCTCGATTTCGACGAGAACCTGTCGATCGGCCGGGTCCAGACCCCGACCCTCGCCATGGTGGTCGAGCGCGAGCTGGCCATCCGCGCCTTCGTGCCCGAGGACTACCTGGAAGTCGTCGCCACCTTCTCCCCCGGCCCGGGCGTCGCGTACAGGGGGACATGGTTCAAAGGCGACGACCCCACGCCCGAGTCCAAGCGCCTCAAAGGGGACAAGGCGCATCCCGGCAAGGAGTTCGAGGAGGCGGCGCGCATCGTCCAGAGGGCACGGACCGGACGGGCCGAGGTCGAATCGGTCCGGTCCGAGACGAAGCGGATGGGGCCGCCGCTCCTCTACGACCTGACCGAGCTGCAGCGCCACGCCAACCGCCTCTTCGGTTTCAGCGCCCAGAAGACGCTCGGCCTGGCGCAGTCGCTCTACGAGCAGAAGAAGCTCATCAGCTACCCCCGCACGGACAGCCGCCATCTCTCGCAGGACGTGGCTGCAACCCTGGGGGAGATCGTGAAGGTCATTCAGGAGCCATACCGGGAGCTGCTCGCCCCCGGCACGGGAGAGCGCCCCCTCGGCCGCCGCTTCGTGGACGACGCCAAGGTCACCGACCACCACGCGATCATCCCGACGACGACCTCGCCCGAGGGAGCGTCGATGACTCCCGACGAGCGGAGCATCTACGACCTGATCTGCCGCCGCCTCCTCGCCGCTTGGCACGACGACCACGTCTGGTCGGTCACCACCGTAATCACCGCCATCAGCACGCCGCCCCGCTCCGGCATCGGCGATCCGTTCCTGGACCGCTACCACAGCACGGGCACGATGGTGGATAAAGTTGGCTGGAAGGTGCTCGACCTCGACCGCAAGAAGGAGAAAGACAAGAAGGAAGAGGATGACGAAGCTCAGGATCTCCCGACGCTGACGACTGGCCAGCTTCAGGAGGTTCTGGACGCCAAGGCGGTCGCGAAGCAGACCCGTCCGCCGAAGCGCTTCACCGAGGGCACGCTGCTGACCGCGATGGAGACCGCGGGCAAGACGCTCGACGACAAGGAGCTCTCCGATGCCATGAAGGAGAGCGGCCTCGGCACGCCGGCCACCCGCGCGGAGATGATCGAGACCCTGCTGCGCCGGGAGTACATCGAGCGGCAGGGGAAGGCGTTGGTGGCGACCGACAAGGGGATCCGGCTGATCCAGGTGGTCCATCCGCACGTGAAGAGCCCCGCGATGACCGGGAAGTGGGAGGCCGAGCTCAGGCGGATTCAGCGGGGGGAGGGGGAGCTGGGGAGCTTTCTGCGGGGGATCGAGGCTTATGTGCGGGAGGTGGTCGGGGGC